>VGZQ01000030.1 GCA_016872535.1 Rhodospirillales bacterium
CTGCACGTGCGTTTCGCGGTCCTGTTCAGCGCCGTCGCCGTCATGCCCGCCGTTCTCGTGGTCGCCTTTTCGGCGATCTTTCTCAACGTCGGCATCCAGGGCTGGTTCGGCGAACGAGTTTCCACCGCCCTCAACGCCTCGACCACGGTCGCGCGCGCCTATCTGCAGGAGCACCGCAACACCATCCGCGGCGACGCGCTCGCCATCGCCGCCGACCTCAACGACAACGCCGCCCGGCTGGCCCAACAACCCGCGGCGATCCGGGATTTGCTGTCCTACGCCGCCCAACAGCGCACGCTCGCCGAGGCGGTGGTGATGGACGGGCTCGGGCGCGTGGTGGCGCGTTCGGCCCTGTCGCTGTCGCTGGAGTTCGACCGCGTGCCGACGGACGCGATCGACGCCGCGCGCCTCGGCGAGGTGGTGGTCCTGACCGGCGACCAGGACGACCGGGTGCGCGCCCTGGTTCGCTTGGCGCGCTTCGTCGATGCTTATCTGCTGGTCGGCCGTTTCGTCGACTCGCGCATCATCGACCACATCCAGCGGGTCGAGCGCGCGGTGTCCCAATACCAGGCGACGCAGCGGGAAAGCCGCGGTATCCAGATCAGCTTCGTCGCCATGTTCGTGCTGGTGGCGGTGCTGCTGTTGCTCGCGGCGGTATGGATCGGACTCACGCTGGCGACCCAAATGGCGGAGCCGATCGTCAAGCTGATCGACGCGGCCGAACGGGTAGGCGAGGGCGATCTCACGGCACGAGTGGACGCGCGCGGCAGCGGCGACGAGGTGGCGCGCCTCGGCCGCGCGTTCAACCGGATGACGAGTCAGATCGAGAACCAACGCCTGGGTTTGATCGAGGCCAACCGCCAGATCGACGAACGCCGCCGCTTCACCGAGGCCGTTCTTACCGGCGTCAGCGCCGGGGTGATCGGCCTCGATGCCGCCGGCGCGATCAATCTGCCCAACCGTTCGGCCGCCGACCTGCTCGGCGTCGACCTCACGACCAAAATCGGCTCGCCCTTGCGCGCGCTCGTGCCGGAAATGATCCCGCTGCTCGACGAGGCCGCCGCCCGGCCCGAACGTCTGGTGCAGGGCCAGATTCGCTTTACCCGCCAGGGGCAGACGCGCACCCTGCACGTGCGCGTCTCGGCCGAGCGCGTCGGCGGGAACGTGATCGGTTACGTCGTCACTTTCGACGACGTAACCGATCTGCTGTCGGCGCAGCGCACCGCCGCCTGGGCCGACGTGGCCCGCCGCATCGCCCACGAGATCAAGAACCCGCTCACGCCGATCCAACTGTCGGCCGAGCGGCTCAAGCGCAAGTACCTCAAGGAAATCGCGACCGATCCGGACACATTCGCGACCTGCACCGAGACCATCATCCGCCAGGTCGAGGATATCGGCCGGATGGTGGACGAATTCTCGACCTTCGCGCGCATGCCGCAGCCCTCGCTCAAACCCGAGAACCTGAGCGAAATCTGCCGCCAAGCGATTTTTCTCGAGCGCGCGCGGCACCCGACGATCGACTACATTCTCGAGTTGCCCCCGGCCGACGTGCCCTTGTTCTGCGACGTCCGCCAAGTCAGCCGCGCGATCGTCAACGTCCTCAAGAACGGCGCCGAGGCGGTCGAGGCCGCGGGGGAAAAAAATGGCGAAGAACACAAGGGTTGGGTGCGCCTCAAGCTCACGCCCGGCGATCCGGCCCGCGGGCTTGCCACCATCGTCGCGGTCGAGGACAACGGCATCGGCCTACCCGCCGACCAGCGCGATCGGCTGACCGAACCTTATGTGACGACGCGCACCAAAGGCACCGGCCTCGGTCTCGCCATCGTCCGCAAGATCATGGAAGATCATAACGGCGAAATCTTGCTCGACGACCGCGAGGGCGGTGGCGCGCGGATTTCGCTGGTGTTCAGGGGCGCGACCGCCAGGGAAAAGGAGCCGGCTGCCGCCGTCGGCGGCCGCCCGCTCGCGCGCATTCCCGCAGGCGAGGCCGCCGTATCCGCCAAGAGTACCTGAGGATCAACGTTCGCCATGGCGCATGACATCCTGATCGTCGACGACGAAGCCGATATCCGGACCCTGGTCGCGGGCATCCTGGAAGACGAGGGCTACCGGGTACGCGAAGCGGCCACCAGCGCCGCCGCCTTGCAGAGCATCGGATCGCGCCGGCCGAGTCTGCTGCTGCTCGACATCTGGCTGCAGGGCAGCGACCTGGACGGGCTCGGCATATTGAGGGAAGTCAAGCGCGAGCACCCGACGGTGCCGGTGCTGATGATGAGCGGTCACGGCACCATCGAAATCGCCGTTTCGGCCATCAAGCTCGGCGCCTACGACTTCATCGAAAAGCCGTTCAAGGCCGACCGCCTGCTGGTGGCGGTGGAGCGCGCGATCGAGGCCGCCCGGCTCCGGCGCGAGGTCGAAGAGCTGCGCCTGCGCGCCGGCGCCGAAACCGAACTGATCGGCCAATCGGCCGCCATCCGCGAAGTGCTGCAGGCGATCGACCGCGTGGCCCCCGCCAACAGCCGCGTCCTCATCACCGGCCCGGCCGGATCGGGAAAGGAAGTGGCGGCGCGCATGATCCACGCCCGTTCGCGCCGCTCGGGCGGCCCGTTCGTGGTTCTTAACTGCGCCACGCTCAGGCCGGAACACTTCGAAGAGGAGCTTTTCGGCGTCGAGGGCGGCGCCACCGGCGCGGCCGATTCCGCGGGCCAGCGCCGGCACGGCATCCTCGAGCGCGCCCACACCGGCACCTTGCTGCTCGACGAGGTCGCCGATATGCCGCTCGAAACCCAGGGCAAGATCGTCCGCGTTCTCCAGGAGCAGATTTTCCGTCGCGTCGGCGGGCAGACCGCCGTCGAGGTCGACGCGCGGGTTTTCGCGACCTCCACCCGCGACCTCGGCGAAGAGGTCAAGGCGGGCCGAATGCGCGAGGATCTGTTCTACCGCCTCAATGTCGTGCCCGTGGCGCTGCCGGCGCTCCGCGCCCGCCGCAGCGATATTCCGATTCTCGCCCGTCATTTCATGGCCCGCGCCGCGGGCGCGTCCGGACAACCGCCGCGCGACTTCGCCGAGGACGCCGTCGCCGTGCTCCAGTCCTACGATTGGCCGGGCAACGTGCGCGAACTGCGCAACATCGTCGAACGGCTGCTGATTCTGGCGCCGGGCGGAGCCGCCCAACCCATCCGCGCCGAGAACATCCCCGCCGAGATCGGCGCGGCCGCGTCGATGGCCGCCGGCTTGGACCGAAGCGGGGAGATCATGGGCCTGCCGTTGCGCGAAGCGCGCGAGAATTTCGAGCGGGAATATCTTCTCGCCCAGATCGCCCGCTTCGGGGGTAATATCTCGCGCACCGCGGCGTTCGTCGGCATGGAACGCTCGGCGCTCCATCGCAAGCTCCGCTCGCTCGGCGTCAACACCGAAGAAAAGCAGCCGTCATGAAAGTCATCGTTTGCGGCGCCGGTCAGGTCGGCTTCAACATCGCCCGTCATCTGGCGAAGGAAAACAATTCGGTCACCGTCATCGACCAGATGCCCGACCTGATCCGCCGGGTCAGCGAAACCCTCGACGTCCAGGGCATCGTCGGCCACGCCTCCAATCCCGAAGTGCTGGAAGAAGCCGGCGTCAAGGACGCGGATATGATCATCGCCGTCACCTACGCCGACGAGGTGAACATGGTCGCCTGCCAGGTCGCGCACTCGCTGTTCGGGGTGCCGACCAAGATCGCCCGCGTCCGCCAGCAGAGCTACCTGCAGCCGTTCTACGCCAATTTGTTTTCGCCCGATCACATGCCGATCGACGTGGTGATCTCGCCCGAAATCGAGGTCGCCCGTTCGATCGCGCGGCGCCTCAAGGTCCCCGGCGCGATCGAGATGATCCCGCTCGCCGGCGACATGATCCGCCTGATCGGGGTGCGCTGCACGGATACGTGCCCTATCCTTAACACGCCGCTCCGCCAGCTCACGCAATTGTTCCCCGACCTCAACATCGTCATCGTCGGCATCATCCGGGAAGGGAAGGCGATGGTGCCGGCCGCCGACGATTCCATGCTGCCCGGCGACGAGGTCTATTTCGTCGTCGAAACCGCCAAAATCGCGCGCGCCATGGGCGCGTTCGGCCACGAGGAAAGCGAAACCCGCCGCCTGCTTATTTTCGGCGGCGGCAACGTCGGCATGTTCCTGGCCCAGGAAATCGAACGCGACCATCCCTGGATGCGGACCAAGATCGTCGAGGCCAGCCCCGAGCGCGCCGAACGCGCCGCCGGCATGCTGGAACGCACGGTCGTGTTGCGCGGGGACGTGCTCGATTCCGAGATCCTGGAAGAAGCCGGCGTCGGCACGGCGGAAACCGTCGTCGCCGTCACCAACAACGACGAAACCAACATCCTGTCGTGCCTGCTCGCCAAGAGCCGGGGCAAGGCGCGCACCATCGCGCTGGTCAACAAGCTGGCGTTCGAACCGCTGGTGATGACTCTCGGCATCGACGTGGTGGTGGTGCCGCGCATCATCACGGTGTCGAGCATCCTGCAATACGTCCGGCGCGGACGCATCCACGCTGCCCATGCTTTGCGCGAGGGATTCGGCGAACTGATCGAAGCGGAAGCGATGGAAACCTCGCCGCTCGTCGAATCGCCGCTCAAGGACGCGAAGATTCCCCAAGGCGTCCTCATCGGCGCGATCGTGCGCGACGGGACCATGATCTATCCGCGCGCGACCACCGTCATCAAACCCAAGGACCGTGTCATTCTGTTCGCCGCCGCCGAATCCGTGCGCAAGGTCGAGCAGATGTTTTCGGTTCAGCTCGAATTCTTCTGATTCTCCCGCGGCGCGTTCACCCATGATCCGTTCCCTCACGCGGCCGCGCGCCGTCCTGCTCGATTGGGACAACACCCTGGTCGACAGCTGGGCGACCATCGCCGACGCCCTCAACCTGACGCTTGCCACCTTCGGCCACGCGCCGTGGACGAAGGACGAAGTGAAAACCCGCGTGCGCAAGTCGATGCGCGACAGTTTTCCCAAGCTGTTCGGCGACCAATGGGAAGCGGCCGGCCGGGTGTTCTACGAACGCTACAACCGGATCCACGTCGAAAAACTGACGCCGATCGCCGGCGCCGCCGAGGCGATCGCCGAACTCGCCGGCGCCGGGATTTATCTCGCCGTGATCAGCAACAAGAAGGGCGAATTCCTGCGCCGCGAGGCCGAACACCTCGGCTGGGCGCGTCACTTCGGCCGCCTGGTCGGCGCGCTCGACGCCGCGCGCGACAAGCCCGCGCCCGAACCGGTGCTGCTGGCCCTCGAGGGCAGCGGGATCGCCCCGGGCGCCGACGTCTGGATCGCGGGCGATGCCGATATCGACCTGGAATGCGCGCGCAATGCCGGTTGCGTGCCGATCCTGGTGCGCGAACACCCCCCGGAAGCGGGCGAATTTCCAAGCCATCCTCCGGCCCGGCATTTCGCCGACTGCCGGGCACTTTCCAAAGCCCTGGAATCGCTCTAATCTTCCCGTTCCGCCGGAAGGCGGGACCCGGAAGTTCACAAACGCCCGGCCGAAATCTCCAGGGAGCGGCCGACGCCTCATGATCCTCGCCTCGGGGGCATTGCCTGCGAAGGCGGGACCGGACGATCCGGATCGGGGACGTCCGCAAAACGCGCAAAACACAACGAACAAGGGGGCTCGACCGCATGTCACCCGAAAAAGAAAAGTCGCAGAACGTCCAAGATGTTTTTCTCAATCACATCCGCAAGAACAAGACGCCGGTCACGGTGTTTCTCGTCAACGGCGTGAAGTTGCAAGGCATCATCACTTGGTTCGACAATTTCTCGGTGCTGCTGCGCCGCGACGGCCATACCCAGCTCGTCTACAAGCACGCCATTTCGACCGTGATGCCGACCGGCCCGATCCAGTTGTTCGAGCCCGACAAGAACGAAAGCGCCGAGCCGCAGGGCTGATCGTGCCGCAGGTTTCGCGTTGAACGTCCCCGTTTTACCCGGACGCGAAGGGAGTTACGGCGCGCGCGGCCAGGCGTGCCTGATCGTGCATCCGCACCGGCACGCGCCCGCGCGCGAAAACGGCGCCGATCGCGACCCCGACGCGCGCTTGGCCGAAGCCGTCCGTCTCGCCCACGCCATCAACCTCGACGTCCGCCACGCCGAAATCGTCAATCTCGGCCGCCACGTGCCCGCGACCTTGTTCGGCCGCGGCACGGTCGAGCGCATCGGCCAAATCGTGTTGCCGGGGCATATTGAACGAGACCAACCCGCCAAGGGCGAAAAGAAGTCGTCCAAGCAAGCACGCCAGGAACGCCGCAAGGCCCCGCACGAGGAGCCCACCGTCGCGCTCGCCGTGGTCAACGCGCCGCTCACGCCGGTGCAGCAGCGCAACCTGGAGCGCGCCTGGAAATGCAAGGTCATCGACCGCACCGGCCTGATTCTCGAGATCTTCGGCGCGCGCGCACGCACCCGCGAAGGCCAGCTTCAGGTGGAACTCGCCGCGCTGACGTACCAGAGGAGCCGCCTGGTGCGCAGTTGGACCCACCTCGAACGCCAGCGCGGCGGCTTCGGCTTCCTCGGCGGCCCCGGCGAAACCCAGATCGAGACCGACCGCCGCCTGATCGGGGATCGCATCGTGCGCCTTAAGCGCGAGCTCGACGCCGTGAAACGGACCCGCCACCTGCATCGCGCCGCGCGCAAGCGGGTGCCGTACCCGGTGGTCGCCCTGGTCGGCTACACCAACGCCGGCAAATCGACCCTGTTCAACGCGCTGACCCGCGCCGACGTGACCGCGCGCGATCAATTGTTCGCCACCTTGGATCCGACTATGCGCGGTCTTGCGCTGCCCTCGGGGCGCACGGCGATCCTGTCCGACACGGTCGGATTCATCTCCGATCTGCCACACGAGCTGGTCAACGCCTTCCATGCGACCCTCGAAGAAGTGCGCGAGGCCGACGCCCTGGTGCACGTGCGCGACGCCGCCCACGGCGAAAGCGAGGCGCAGAAGCAAGATGTGCTTATGGTGCTGAAGGAAATCGGGCGCGCAAACCACATAGGGGGCGAGGAGAGTGACGATATCATCGAAGCCCTCAACAAGATCGATCTGCTCTCGCCCGAGGATCGCGAGGCCCTGCGCGCGCGCCTGGCCCGCACCAATGCCGCTCAGGTCGCGGTTTCGGCGGTCACGGGGGAGGGCATATCCGAACTGCTCGCCCTTCTCGACCAGCGGCTGTCGGCGGCATTCGCGCTGGAGGAGATCACGCTCGCGCCCCAGGACGGCGCCGACCTCGCGTGGCTTTATGCTCACGGGGAGGTGGTCGAGCGCCGCGATTTCGAGGACGCCATCCGCTTGAAGGTTCGCCTCGACCCCGAGCACGCGGCGCGCTTCCGAAGACGGCGGCGACCGTCGCCATGAGCGCGCCGGATCGTCCGTCCGCACCGGCCGCCGCGCGGCGGTGGGAACCGGAGATGGACTCCACGGTCGCCCACTACGATCGCGTGGCCGAGCGTTTCCGGGCGCGCACCCTCGACCACGACGTCAGCCAGAACATTCAAGCCCTGATCGAGGCGATCGAGGACACGCCGCCGTTCGCCATCCTCGACCTCGGCTGCGGGCCGGGACGGGATCTCGCCCATTTTCGTTCCCTCGGGCACGAACCGGTGGGGCTCGACGGATCGAAAGAATTCGCGGCCATGGCCCGCGCCCATTCCGGTTGCGAGGTGCTGCACCAGGATTTCCTGGCCATGCGCCTGCCGGCCGCGCGTTTCCATGGGGTGTTCGCCAACGCCTCGCTGTTTCACGTGCCGACCGCGGAATTGCCCCGGGTTCTCGGCGAATTGCGCGACGCCCTGAAGGATCGCGGCGTGCTTTTCTGCTCGAACCCGCACGGCGACAATTCCGAGGGCATGGACGGCGACCGCTATTGCTGCTTTCTCGACCTCGACACCTGGCGCCGCTATGTCACCGCCGCCGGTTTCGTGGAGTTGAAGCACTACTACCGCCCGACCGGATTGCCGCGCGACCAGCAGCCCTGGCTCGCGACCGTGTGGCGGAAGGCGTAAGAGCGGGCCGATCAACCGTCCAACCGCCGAACCGCTTCCGCCAAGGATACGACCTTGAACGTCGGATCGTGCGCCGACGCGCGATGGTCGTAGATGCTGCGATAGAGCGAACACGACCGGCAGACGGCCGGAAAACGCCCGGCCTCGTGATCCTCCACGATCCGACGGAATCTGGGGTTCGACCAGGAGATAATTTCGCGCAGCGGCCGCTCGGCCAAGTGCCCGAGGCGAAGGGTGCCGTCCACGTCGCGGCAGGCGCAGGCGTGCACGGTGCCGTCGGCCATCACCTGCGGGGTGGCGAATAAAAACGTGCATGCGCCGCGATGGTATACGCCCCGCCCGTCGATCAGACGGATACCGAGGCCGGCCACATCGGCCTCCGTGATGGTGCCGCCCCAGGTATCGAAATCCTCCGCGATCGACAGGCTCGCGCCCCGGTCGCGCGCGAGCGCGCGCATGATCTCGGTCATCGGCGTGTCGGGCAGTTTGTCCAGGCTCGTGCCGCCGACGGTGCGAATGTTGAAATGCAGTCCGCCCGCAAGCCGCATCGCGCCGGAAACTTCGTGGAGAATCCCGAGGTTGGCGATCAGCCGGTCGTATTGGCGCGCCGATTTGCCGGTAACGCGGGCGAACGTGTCCGGATCGCAGCCGTAGACGCTGATGAACATGGCGTGCAGCTTGGCGAAGCGGGGCAGGGCGCGGATGGTGTCTTCGCGCGCGAGGATGAAGTTGGTGTAGAACAAAAATCGCCGGATGACCGGGCTCGATTCCAGGATCTCGAATTTCGCCAAGCAGCCGGGATCGGCGAACAAGTCGCCGAGCATCGGCGTCAGGCAGACCGACTCGTAACCCATGGCTTCGGCCTGGCCGATCACGTCGCGGAAGGATTTGGCGTCCATCAGCGCGGACGGTCCATGCGGGTCGTAGGCGCAAAAACGACAGGTCAGATTGCATCGCTGCGAGGTCTCGACGAACAGCTCCCGGCGCGGCACCGGCGCGAAGCTGCGCCCGCGCAGGCGGTTGAGGGTGATGACCGCCAGATTGCCGAGGTTCCGGCGCAGGGTGCGGAGGTTAAAGCGCATGTCTTTCAAGGGGCTGCGGTGTTCGACCACGCGTCCTTACTCTAGCATGGCCGCCGAAAAAGCCGGCGCGATGGGACTTTACCGTCCGGCCTTCTACTAGTAGAATAATCGCCCTTCATCGTCATTGGGCTTCCGTGCCCCCGAGGATGCCATGGCCAGCGCCGAAACCCAGCGCAAGTGGCGAAGCAAGCACCGTTTCGTCAAGCGCCAGTTGAACGTCACCGCGCGCAAGCGCGTGCACCAGAACCTCGACGGCTTCGCCGGCCTGTTCGGCCTGCGCGGCAAGGCGGAGGCCGTGACCTTCGCCTGCTTCGTGACCGAGGCCCTGATCCAGCGCGCCGATTACAGCGCCGATGCCGCCCGCATGCTCGACGACATCCGCAATGCCTACCACCGCGACCGCGACATGCTGTCGCCCTGAAGCTCTCGCGTGAACCCGTTCCCCATTCCCGATCCCGCGCGCGTCGCGGCCGCCTTGCGCGCGACCGCCGCCGCCGAGGTGCTGCCACGGTTCGGCCGGCTCGCCCCCGCCGACGTCGCCGAAAAGCGCCCGGGCGAAACCGTGACCACGGCCGACACCGCGGCCGAGGCGATGCTCGCCCGCCTGCTCGCCGAAATCGTTCCGGCAGCGGTGGTGGGCGAGGAGGGAATCGAAACCGACCCCCGGCTGCTCGACCGGCTCGGCTCGCTCGATCCCTTGTGGATCGTCGATCCGGTCGACGGCACCGATAACTTCGCCAAGGGCGACCGGCGCTTCGGCATGATCGTCGCCTTCGCGCACCGGGGCAAAACCCTCGCGGGGTGGATCCTCGATCCGCTCGAGGATCGCCTGGTATGGGCGGCCAAGGGCGAGGGCGCCTGGATGAACGGAACCCGCCTTGCCGCAAGCCGCCCGGCGCCGGTGGCGGAACTTACCGGCACCGCCGGGCCGCGGGCGCGCGAACGTCTGGAAAGCCGACGCAAGATGGGTGCGAAGGGCCTGCCGCGAACGGTCGCGCGCTACGGCACCATCGCCCTCGAATACCTCGACCTCGCACGGGGCGAAATCGCCTACATGCGCTGCGTCGGGCGCCTGAAGCCCTGGGACCACGCCGCCGGCGTCCTGATCCACGCCGAGGCCGGGGGCTATTCGCAACTCGCCGACGGCGAGGGGGCCTACCGGCTCGCCAAGCCGCGCGCGAAGGACGGAACCCTGCTGCTCGCCCCCGACCGCGCCTCGTGGGAGGCTCTTCACATGGTTTTTTAAACTTTAGTAAAGTTGTTGCAACTATGGGGAGAATAAACGAATAAAAATATCCCCAATGGGGAGCGGAAGGTATGCGACGACACGTTGTCAACAGAGCGATCGCGCGCGCAGCGAGTATCGTTTTTGCGTGCGGACTGCTGTGGAGTTGCGCGAGCACGGAGATGGATGCCGAATCTCTCATCGGCGACCCCACCAACGTTCTTGGCTACAACGAAGACACAAAATCCTTTTGTTTGGATTTTAAGGAGTCTCCGCCTAAAGGCACATCCGGGGACAAAAAATTTCTGATCGAGTTTTTCAGTAGCGCCACCTGTGCTAACACCCGTAACCATCGGGATATTCTCAAATATCATGCGCTTGAAATCGATAAACGCGGCGTTACGGTTAATGATGACCCCTATCCCGGAAAGAAAGGCGAAGATTATTTCGCAAAAAGAATTGGAGATATTCTACACGGATTCGCCGAATACAAAAAAGAATGGTCCAAGATCAAGTTTCTCAATCCCAATCTTCCCGATGCCAAACTTTTGATTTTCGCTCACGGCGGATTGAACAGCCGCCGCGTGGCACATGAACAAGTTGTTGAGCAAACCGCTTTGTTGCGCGCGGATGGGTACTATCCCATCTTTCTGATTTGGCGGACAAGCGCGCTCGAGACGTATTGGGAACAAGTCGCGCACGTCCGAACGGGCGAAGTAGAAGACTCTCCGAGCCTAACGACGCCGCTTTACATTACCGGTGATTTTGGTCAGGGCGTGGCACGCGCCCCCGTGAACTTCAAAAATCAAGTCAAGCGCTTTTGGCGCTCGGAAATCGATCGGGACAAAGAATTCGTAATTGACAAGGATGCGGCAGTTGGAAACAGCGCCAATAAGGAATCCCTATATTACAATGTGACTTTATCCAAAAATTTCACGAACGAGCGGGAAATCACTACCGAAAGCGCGCTGGAGGATGCCCTTTACGCCGCGCTCATGCCGGCACGCATAGCCACTACTTTTTTTGTCGATCCGCTTGGCACGACGGCCTGGGAAAACATGGTACGGCGCGCCATGACCGGCATTCATTCGGCAAACGAATTCAAAGTCTGCGATGGCAAGGAGGGTAACCCGGCCGACGAGAAACTTTGCGAGCGGCTCAAGTCGGATCGAAAAAACTATCCCCACGGCACAGGAGGTTTCTCGAAGCTGTTCCAAACGCTGGAATCCTGCATGACGCCCGAGCAGGACGCGCCATCTTCGAACCAGGCCGGCGGCGCGGCCGTGAACAAAGGCGCAGCCCGACCGCGCCCTCCATGCACGTTAAAAGCCGAGCAGAAAGCCGCCCTGCAAAAGGGCGTCAAGGTCACTTTGGTCGGCCACAGCATGGGCACGATCGTGTTCAATCAACTGGCTAGTCTTTATTCCGATATTCCCTATGAAAAGATTATTTACATGGCGGCGGCGGCCAATATTCGCCACTTCACGAACGCGATCACGCCCTTGATGCGAAGCAACCCGGGTTTGTCCGTCCACAGCCTCATGCTCCATCCCCTGGCCGAAAGCCGCGAACGGTTCGGCGGAGGCATCGCGCCGAGCGGTTCTCTGCTCGAATGGATCGACGAGATGTACGAGCCGTCGGTGACACCACTCGACCGCACTCTCGGGAAATGGCGCAACGTGCGCCTCGCCAAACATATCTTCGAGGAAGATATCAGAGATAAAATCCATTTTAAAATTTTCGGCTTTTCCAATGCTGATCCCACCAAGCACGGCGACTTCAACGATACCAGGTTCCTATACTGGCGATCTGAATTCTGGTGCGATGGCTTACGGTCGAATTCCGATTCTTCTTCCTGCAACATAGGAGAACTGCGATGATCCGATTAATTGTTGTCCATCTGCTAACCGCAGCAATACTTATTTTTTTCACGCCTGAATCGGCTTTCGGAAGCAGCTATCAAGAAGAGTTTAAAATCCACACGTTTATTTTTGACACACGGGAAGATGAGTTAATCCATAATAAAATGCCCCTGATTCAGGAAAGCGTGGATAAGACTCTTGCTGATTTTTCCCAATCCTCCGATAAACCAATCATGATTTATGTCCATGGACGAGGGAACGAGCCTAAGAAGTCCATTAACTATAGAACCGATTGTGAAATTGGCACTGATTACAGTGTGAATTTTCTGATGTTCAACTGGGATTCTTTCTGTCCGATCTGTCGGCCCGTGTCACGGGCGGAGCGGGCGGCGCCCGATTTACTTAAACTGTTGATCTGGGTTTCCGAATTCAAAAATAAGCAAAAACCTAAAAATCGATTCGTCTTGCTAGCTCACAGTATGGGTACCATCGTGCTGGAGGCTATGACGGAAATCAGAGGCTGGGAGGAAGCACTTGCGTTTTCAGAGAACAGACTTTTTGATACCGTTGTTCTGACTGGAGCGGATGCTGATGAGCGAGGGCATGCTGAATGGGTTGGGAAATTAAACAGGCTTTCTGATCGAATCTTCATTACGGTTAACGAAAACGATGGGATTCTTGATTGGTCCGAGGGGTGGTTTGCTCGACGACTTGGCAAGCGTTTCCCCGAAAAATCATCAGTTGCCTCAAATGCGAACTATGTTGTTCTAACAGGATTGATCGACGACACACACAGAGTGTTTCCAAAATCAAATCAACATAAGCAGGAAAACGTTTGCAAATTTTTCGATGCTGTCCTGACCGGAAGTAATGTCAATCTTCCCGACCTTTCGGAGACATCCAAGCCGCCAGAATATGCCCCCAATGTGTACAAACTGAAAAAATCAAAGGCTAAACCATCATCATGTTTTAAACCGCAGCCTGGTCATTGTTCCATTTCGTACGACGATACGACGCATAAATAATTCACCGTCGATGCAACAAACGCTCGAGCATGTCATGCTTTCGCGCCGGCGAATACTCTCGGCGGCCGCTTCGGTCGGACTATTTGCCGGACTGCCCGGATGTGCTGCGGCGCTATGCCCGCCCGTGAAACAACGCCAAGAGGATATTAAGTCTTGTTGGCGGCAGGGCCTGACTTCAAGGCTGGACGCCGTCACCGATAGGAACGCCGATGGCCCGAGCGGAGGACACATGCTTCTCCTCGGGGACAAGGCCCGGCGCATGATCCGAATCGATCGGAACAATCCTGGCAATACGTGGACCGACATTCTGAAGGATCCAAGCGACGCCGCCGCTATTCGCGGCTTGCTATGGGCTTCGAGCCAAGCCGTCCGCCAGGAACTCTTCGATAGCCTAACTTGGAATTTTGGCGCACCGGTTGCCCGCGCTTTTCTCTATGAAGGCCCGACCCATCTTGAAAAAGAATCCGATTTTTTCGCCGACACGTTCGGTGAGGATATCGTGTCGCGGGCGCAAATGGTCTTGCTCCAGCGCCAATATTCCCTCTCTCAGGTCCGATGCACGACAACCATCGCCTGGGACAAGGAAAAAGGGCAAATGGTTCATTTTCGTAGTCTCGATTGGGCCCCCATGACCAGGGAACTCGCGGCAGCGACTCGAATTCTCAATTTTGAGGGAGCGACGCCAGGGGAAAATTTCTCCGCTGCCGGCATTCTCGGCATGGTCGGATTGCTCACTGCTGTCCGCAAAAATGGATTTTCCGTCGTCATCAATTACACACCCACGAACAGAGGCGTTCCCTTGGGTGCCGCGGACCCGACCTTCATGCTGCGTGAACTGATGGAGAACCCCCATATTGCCAACTATAGACAGGCGGTTACGGCCGTTGAGACCTGGAAAGATACTGTTGCACCAGTCTTCATCAGCCTATGTGGGGTCGATGAAGGGGATGGATGTATTATCGAGTTTGGCCGCGAGAAGGATGGAACAGCCATGGCCAGGACGATCCGCATGAGCGAAACGGGGCTCTCCCATCTCGTCGGCACCAATCATTATCGGCCGGGCACGTCTTTATCCGAATGGAATTGCCGCCTCTCGCCATCCCCCGAGGGACCGGGTGTGAATTGGGACCGTTTCGAACTCACCGAAACGTCTTGGGCCAGACAGGAGTTCGTAATGCAAGCACTCAAACACCACGAGGGTAGCCAAAAGACCCTTGAGGAAACCCTGGTTGAAGCCTATTCGAAAGCCCCCGTTTGGAATTGCGAGACCTTCCAGTGGGCGATGATGACGCCGAAAACGGGGGATATCAAAGTCTGGGCGCGCCGTTGACATGCGGCTAACCCCCGACCGCGCCTCGTGGGAATCCCTTTCCGCCGCGTTCGCCGCCCTCTAAAATCGCCTTTCCTTCGGGGCCGCTTCCGCGCCCCAAATCCAAGGAGTTCGACATCCCATGAGCGCGAAGAAAGCCGCATGGATCGGGCTTGGCAACATGGGCTACCCCATGGCCGGGCACCTGCACAAGGCGGGCTGGAACGTCACCGTCTACAACCGCTCCCGGGCCAAGGCCGAAGCCTGGGCCAAGGAATACGGCGGAAGTCCTGCCGCGACTCCGGCAGAGGCGGCCAAGGGCGCGGATTTCGTCGGGATCTGCGTCGGCAACGACGACGATTTGCGCGCCGTGGTATTCGGGCCCCAGGGTGCACTGGCCGGTACGAAGAAGGGCGCGGTGCTGGCCGACCACACCACCGCGTCGGCGGCCGTGGCGCGCGAGATCGCGGCCAAGGCCAAGGCGGCCGGGGTGTCGTTCCTGGACGCGCCCGTTTCCGGCGGGCAGGAGGGCGCCAAAAAAGGCATTCTCACCATCATGGTGGGCGGCGACGCTAAGGCGTTTTCGAGGGCCGAACCGGCGATGAAATCCTACGGCCGCGCCGTCACCCTGATGGGCCCGGCCGGGTCAGGCCAGCTCACCAAGATGGTCAACCAGATCTGCTGCGTGGGCGCGATCCAGGCGCTGGCGGAAGCCATGAACTTCGCTGCCCGCGCCGGGCTCGACGGGCACAAGGTGGTCGACACCATCTCCAAGGGCGCGGCGCAAAGCTGGCAGATGGAAAACCGCGGCAAGACCATGCTGGACAGCAAGTTCGACTTCGGCTTCGCGGTCGATTGGATGCGCAAGGACCTGGGCATCGTGCTAGAGGAAGCCCGCCTGAACGGCGCAACCGTGCCGGCGACCGCCTTGATCGCCGATTTCCTCTCGCGCCTGCAGGCGCGCGGCGAGGGACGGCTCGATAACACCGCTCTCATCCGGCTTCTCACCCATCCGTAAGGCCCGATCATGACCGCACAACAACCCGCGTCCCAACCGGCGCCGAAGCGCGCCGCCAACCCGGTCAAGGCCGCCTTCATCGGCCTCGGCGTCATGGGCTATCCCATGGCCGGGCACCTGCAGCGCGCCGGCCATGCCGTCACCGTCTACAACCGCACCCAGGCCAAGGCCCGCGCCTGGGCCAAGGAATACGGCGGCGCCTGGAAACCGACCCCGGCCGAAGCCGCCAAGGGCGCCGACGTGGTCTGCGTCTGCGTCGGCAACGACGACGATCTCCGGAGCGTCGTCTACGGCGCCCAGGGCATCCTCGCCGGCATGCGACCGGGGGCGATTTTCGTCGATCACACCACGGCGTCCGCCAACGTCGCCCGCGAAATCGAGGCCGAAGCCAAAAAGCGCAACATCGGCTTTCTCGACGCGCCCGTTTCGGGCGGCCAGGCGGGCGCGGTCAATGGCGCGCTGACGATCATGGTCGGGGGCGATGCCGCCACTTTCGCCAAGGCCGAGCCGGTGATCCAAGCCTATGCCCGCGCGGTCACGCTGCTCGGGCCGGCGGGCGCCGGGCAGCTCACCAAGATGGTCAACCAGATCTGCATCGCGGGGCTGGTGCAGGGCCTTTCCGAAGGGCTCGCGTTCGCGGAAATGGCCGGGCTCGACGCCGCCCGGGTGGTGGAGGTCATCTCCAAGGGCGCGGCGCAAAGCTGGCAGATGGACAACCGCGCCAAGACCATGCTCGCCGACAAGTTCGACTTCGGCTTCGCGGTCGATTGGATGCGCAAGGATCTCGGCATTTGTCTCGACGAGGCCCGGCGCAACGGCGCGCTGTTGCCATTGACCAGCTTGGTCAACCAGTTCTACGGCCGGGTCCAAAGCCTGGGGGGAAACCGCTACGACACGTCGAGCCTGATCAAGCTGCTCGCGCGCAAGCTCCCAGCCGCGACGTCCCCGGCCAAGGCCAAAAAATCCAAGACGAAAGGTAAATCTACTAGTAGACCTAAGCGCAAGGCGCGGTCGCGGCGGAAGTAGGGGCGGCGGCATCGCAGGGCGACCCCTATCTGAGGGCTATGGTCAGCTTGGGCGGGTTCTGGAAGCCCGCGACCTTCCAGGTGTAGGTCTTGAAATTCGGGCCCTTTTTCGGATTGTCGGCGACCGACGTCGCGTTGTGGGCCACCACCTTGGCGTCGGTGTAGACGCGGAGTTCGCCCTCGGTGCCGAGGGAGAGGGCGGCGACGCGGTCGATATTCTCCTTGGTCAGCGAGGCGCCGTAGATCGACACCAGCCCAGTGGTGTCGGCATAGCTGACCGTCAGCATGGCCGCGTTGCGCCGGATGAAGGTCACCATCTTGACCCGGGTCAGGTCGCCCTGATCCTGCCACTTGACCCGGAAAATCCCCCGGCGGTGGTACTGGATGTCCTTGGTTCCCCGGTCGCGCTTGAAGTCCGCCTTGATCGTCTCGACCTTCTGTTCCTCCTCCCGGCCTCCGACCTTCTGCTTGAAGAGGGCCTCGTAGAGGGGGAGATCGACGATGTAGCCGTCGAACTCGATGCCGTAATGGCCGGTCCGCCGCACCTCGATCTCGGCGTCGAAACGGACGGGCAGATAGCAGCTGCCGGCGAGCAGGGCGAGCGCCACGATCGCCGGCAGCCGGCGAAGGCCGGCGAGGCGAGGGCGGGCAAAACGGGCGGGTGCCGCGGCCTGGGGGTTCATGGTGGTCAGGGCTATTCTAGCTCCTCCCGCCGCCCTTGGCCGGGTCGGATTTCTTGGCTTGCTGCCAAAGGGTTTCCATCTCGTCGAGGCTGGCCTGTTCGGGCTTGCGGCCGGATTGGGCGAGGAGCGCCTCCATGGCCCGGAACCGGCGCTCGAACTTGGCGTTGGCGTGGCGGAGCGCCGATTCGGGGTCGAGGTCGAGCCGGCGGGCGAGGTTGACGCAAACGAACAGGAGGTCGCCGACCTCGTCCATAAGCCGCTCGCGGGGGGCGCCGGACTCGATTTCGGCCTCCATCTCGGCGGTTTCCTCGCGGAGCTTCTCGAGGATGCGGACCGCCTCGGTCCAATCGAATCCGACCCGGGCCGCCCGCTGCTGGAGCTTCAGGGCCCGCATCAGGGCGGGAAGGCCGACCGCGACCCCATCCAGGGCACTAGCGGGAGCGCTGGCGGGGCCGTTGGTCCGGCGGCGCTCCTCGGCCTTCAGGTTCTCCCAGTTGCGGGTCTGGTCGGCGGAGTCTTTTACCTTCGCGTCCCCGAACACATGGGGGTGACGGCGGACCATCTTGGCGTTGATCGCGTCGATCACGTCCGCGACCGAAAAGCGTCCGGCTTCCTCGGCCATGCGGGCATGAAAGACCACCTGGAGGAGGAGGTCGCCGAGCTCGTCCTTGAGACCCTCCAGGTCGCCCCGGTCGATGGCGTCGGCGACCTCGTAGGCTTCCTCGACCGTATAGGGCGCGATGGTGGCGAAGGTCTGTTCCAGGTCCCACGGGCAGCCACCGTCGGGATCGCGGAGCCTAGCCATGATGGCCACCAGCCGGTCGAACTTATCGCTCGCTTTACCGGCCATCGGACCTCCCGAACGGCGACCGGCCACGAGGGGGAAGGACGGAGCCGATCCGAACGCCGACCCGCCGCCCGCGCCATCCTAAAGTCGCATAATGTATATTATGATAAATCATAGGTGCTATTTTCGATCAATGCGTTAGCGGCGAAGCCGCGTGTAACAACGAGGTTCACGGAACTTCGACGATCATGCCGTCGTAGGCGACTTCGACCGGCGCCACCCTCTTCTCAAGGGTCGCGTGATCGAGGGCGACGCTGAGGTGGGTCAGGATCGCCCGCCGGGGCTTTACCTGGGCGATCCATTCGAGCGCCCGGTCGACATGGGCGTGGGTCGGGTGCGGCGCCGCCCCGAAGCTGGAGACGATCCAGGCCTCGACTCCGTTAAGGGTCCGGTAAGCTTCCTCGGTCATATTGACGAGGTCGGTCGAGAAGCCGATCGGCCCGAACCGGAACCCGAGGGTGCGCGAAAACCCGTGGTCCTGGTCGAAGGGCATGACCTCGATCGACCCCACCCGGAAGGGTCTTCCGGGAACGATCTCATGGGGGTCGATGCAGGGCTTATAGAAATTCGTCGAACCGTGCCGCAGCGGCGCCACCACGTACCCGAACCGCTCGCCGATCACCTTGAGGGTGGCGGCGTCGGCGTACGCGGGTATGCGCGCGTCCATGGCCCGGTTGAGCGCCCGCAAGTCGTCGATCCCGTGCAGGTGGTCGGCGTGGGCGTGGGTGTAGAGCACCGCGTCGATCCGGCTCACGCCTTCCCGCAGCAGCTGCTCGCGCAGGTCCGGCGACGTGTCCACCAGGATGCGGGTCTCGCCCTCCTCGACCATAATCGAGGGTCGAAGCCGCCGGTTCTTGGGCTCGGCCGGGTCGCACGCCCCCCAGCCGACCCCCACCCCGGGAGTCCCCGTCGATGATCCGGTGCCCAAAAACGTTATTTTCATTACTTCCTCGCCTTGCCGAAGAGCCGGAAAAAGTTGGCAGTGGTGGCTTCCGCGAACGCCTCCGCCGCGAGCCCGCGGTCCTCGGCCAGCCGGGCGGCGGTCAGCGCCGTGAAGGCGGGCTCGTTGCGCTTGCCCCGGTTGGGATGGGGCGCGAGATAGGGCGCATCGGTTTCCACCAGCAGCCGGTCCAAGGGCACCTTGGCCGCGACCGCGCGCACCTCGTCCGCTTTCTTGAAGGTCACGATCCCGGAAAAGGAGATGTAGAGGCCGAGGGCAAGCGCTCCCTCCGCCAGTTCCCAGCCGGAACTGAAGCAGTGCAAGAGCCCCGCGAACGGCCCTTGCCGGTATTCGTCCCTGAGCACGCGGAGGGTGTCCTGATCCGCGTCCCGGGAATGGACCACCAGCGGCAGACCCGCATCCCTCGCCGCCGCGATATGGGCCCGGAACGAGTGTTCCTGGTCGGCCTTGGGGCTGTGCTCGTAATAGAAATCGAGGCCGGTTTCCCCGAACCCGACCACCTTGGGATGATCGGCGAGGCGGGCGAGTTCGTCCGCGACCTTTTCGGGGGCGTCCTTGGCCCAGTCCTTAGCCTCGTGTGGGTGGATACCGACGGTGCAGTAGACGTTGGCGAAGCGTTCCGCCACCGCCCGCACGCCGGCAAACCGGTCGAGCCGCGTGCCGATGGTCAGCATCGTCCCCACCCCCGCTTCTCCCGCGCGGGCAACGACCGCGTCCAAATCCGGGGCGAACTCGGGGAAGTCGAGATGGCAATGGCTGTCGACGAGCATCGCACCCCCTTTCCTAGAAGCTCGATCCCGGCTCGGCCAGGAACGCGATTTCCTCGGGCGTCGAGGCGCGCCCAAGCGCCGCGTTGCGGTGGGGATAGCGGCCGAAGCGGTCGATAATCGCCTTGTGCTTCTCCGCCCAGCCCAACAAGGACTTGTCGGCGAGTCTGGCAAAACAGCGAATCGACAATTCCTGATCGCGTGGGTCTTCCGAATGCTCGAAGGGCAAATAGAGGAATGTCTTTTCCCGGTCGTCGAGTTGGCCGTCGAAACCCCGATCCACGACCCGGCGCGCCAGATCCCGGGCCTTGGCGTCGCAGGCGAAGGCCTGGGCGCTGTCGCGGTACATGTTGCGGGAAAATTGGTCGAGCACGATGATCAGCGCGAGCGCGCCCCTGGGCGTTTCGGCCCAGGAATCGAGTTCGCCGCGCGTGGCGCGCGCGTGCAGCGCGCCGAAACGCCGGCTGATCTCGGCGTCGAAGGCCGGGTTCTTCGCGAACCAGTCCTTGGACCTATGCTCCTCGAACCAGAAGGCGAGAACGGCGCCAGCATCGGCGGAGAGGGAGTTTTCGGTCATTATTCCCCCCACCCCAACCCTCCCCCGCAAGGGGGGAGGGAGAATTTAAATGAATCCCCCCTCCCCTTGCGGGAGGGGGTTAGGGGGAGGAGGGCCGCAGTAATCGCGGTCATGACTTCCCCTTCCCGCCCGGCCCCTTAAAGGGGGCTGACGTCACCGTCGGCCGGCCGAAGGCCTCGGCGGAAGGGATGCCTCCCGCATCCAATATGAAGCGCGGGAACACCCCTTGCGGCGCAGGCAGAGCCGTTCCCGGCTTGAGTTCGCGCCCGGGCGCGAGGGCATCGAACGCGCGCGCCTCCGCCGGCACCGCGAGCTGGTCGAGAAGCCTGCCCGAGGATTCCGGCATCAGGGGCTGGGTCAGGATCGCGAGCTTGCGCACGGTTTCCGCGAGCACGTAGAGAACGGTTCCCATCCGCGCCGGATCTTCCTTGGCCAGCTTCCACGGCGCCTGATGATCCACATAGGCGTTGGCGGCGCGGATCACCACCCAAAGCGCCTCGATCGCCTCGTGGAACGCCTGGACGTCCATCGCCGCGCGGAGTTTCACCAGAAGCCCCTCGCCCGCTTCGAGCAAGGCATGGTCTTCTTTCGTGCGCTCGGCGCGCGCAAGCCCGCCGCTTGGCTCCGGCACCTGGCCGGCGCAGTTCTTGCCGATCATCGAAAGAACCCGCTGGGCCAGGTTGCCGTAGTCGTTGGCGAGCTCGCCGTTCATGCGGTTGATCATGGCTTTGCGCGAAAAATCGCCGTCGTTGCCGAACGGCACCTCGCGCAGCAGGAAATAACGCACCGGATCGAGGCCGAATTCCTCGATCAGCCTGAACGGATCGATGACGTTGCCGACCGACTTGGAAATCTTTTGGCCCTCGTTGGTCCACCAGCCGTGGGCGAACACGCGCTTCGGCGGCCTGACGTCGGCGGCCATCAGAAACGCCGGCCAAAAAACCGCGTGAAAGCGAAGGATATCCTTGCCGACCATGTGCAGATCGGCGGGCCAATAGCGCCCGAGCGGATCGCCGGCGAAATCGGGATAGCCGACGGCGGTGATGTAGTTGGTCAGCGCGTCGAGCCACACGTACATGATGTGCGCGGGATCGCCCGGCACCGGAATGCCCCAGCGAAACGAGGTGCGCGAAACGGACAGATCCTGCAGCCCGGACTTGACGAAGCTCACCACCTCGTTGCGGCGACTGAGCGGCAGGATGAAGCCCGGATTAGCCTCGTAGAAATCGAGCAACGGCTTTTGCCAGGCGGAGAGCCGGAAGAAATAGCTCGGCTCCTCCACCCATTCGACCGGCGCGCCGGAGGGAGCAAGTTTCTTCCCGTCCGGGCTCGCCGTCAGCTCGCTTTCGTCGTAGAACGCCTCGTCCCGCACCGCGTACCAGCCCTTGTAGGCGCCGAGATAGACGTGGCCGTTGGCCTTCAGTTTCTCCCACAGCGCCTGACAGGAACGGAGGTGCCGCGCCTCGGTGGTGCGGATGAAATCGTCGTTGGAAAAGTTCATGGCCCGGCAAAGGGCGCGGAAGTTCTCCGACACCTTGTCGGTGAAGGGTTTCGGCTCCATCCCCGCGTCGCGGGCGGATTTCTCCACCTTTTGGCCGTGCTCGTCGGTGCCGGTGAGGAAGCGCACGTCGAAGCCGTCGAGGCGCTTGAAGCGCGCGAGCACGTCGCACGCGAGCGACGTGTAGGCGTGCCCGATGTGGGGCACGTCGTTGACGTAATAGATCGGAGTCGTGACGTAGAACGTGCGCGCGGTCATCGTCTGCGGTTCCTTATCGCGGGCCCGGACCATAAAGCATTCGTCGCGCGCTTGTCGCGCGCCGATGCGATCCCTGCGCGACAAAAGCCCGGATCGGGACGGTATTCGGACGGGATTCGCGCAAGCGAATCGGAACCAACTCGTTGATTCGCCCGCAAACCCGCGTCCGAGAAATCGTTTTTGTCGTCAAATCTCATCATTTGTCGCCATCCGTCGCTATATCCATCGCATGTCTTCGCGCGGGGAAACGCCGCGCTCGTTGTGGGGCGCCCCAGACCTTGTCACCGGTCCCGGTTGCGTTAATTTTAGCGAGTTGATAGGCTATATATCCTATTATATGTATTAAGTCAATATTTTTCTGAAATTACGGAAATTAGTCTTTAACAGGCATGCATTGATTTGGTTTTAATCGTTTATTATCATTCTTAATCTTTTTGATTAAATATGATTCAACCGAGGCTGATCAATGGATAGCAAGGTCCTGACCGCCCATGTACCAATCGAGCTCGCGAACAAAGTCGACCAGATGGCCGCGCGCCTGGAACGCTCGCGGGCCTGGATCGTGAAGCAGGCGCTCGCCGCCTGGATCGACCAGGAAGAAGAGCGCCGCCGCCTCACCCTCGAAGCGCTCGCCGACGTGGACGCGGGCCGCGTCGCCGACCATCGCGCCGCGCGGGCATGGGCGGAAAGTCTCGATTCCGATAAACCGCTGCCGCCCCGCTGATGGAATTGAAGTGGACGCAGGCGGCGCTCGCCGACCTCGCGCGACTCTATGAATTCCTCGCCCCGGCCGATCGGCGGGCGGCGGCACGTCTCGTGCAAGCGCTCGTCTCCGCGCCGGAGACTCTGCTCGCGCATCCGCGCCTTGGCGAGAAATTGGAAGAATTCGCACCCAGGGAGGTGCGGCGCATCCTCGCCGGGCCTTACGAAATTCGTTACGAGGTCCGGGACGCGACGATTTTCGTCCTCAGGGTCTGGCATACGCGCGAGGAGCGGTAGGACGTTCGGTCAGGTCTGATCGACCCCGCCCTCGTCCCGACCCTGCCCCTCCCCGTGCCCATGCCGGTGGTGCAGGTCCGGGTAATGGGCGTGGCGGTGGACCAGCCGTTCGTGCCGGTGGCGGTGGCTGTGGGGCTCGTGACATTGCAAACACATCTGGCAAGCGCCTCAGGTATCGTCAACCTAGTAGCGCCTGACTTCCGCCGCAAGGCCGCGAGAATGTTGTGGCTTCGAAAAAAGTTATTTGGATCGAAGCGCTGACTTTCTCTGCCATGCGGCGGCTTTCTTTCGCTGCGGCGCCGCGAGCTTCGGTTTAGGGCCAACACTCCGCGCACCGCGTAATGCAGCCTCAAATCGCCGCTGCACTTCTTCTGGACTGCATAGTTCGTCTTCCTTTTTCTTCATATAACGGCCTCGGATCAACTTGAATGGACCCGTAAGTGGGCATACGCGAAGTGAATCGCTAAAAAATATCACTTCGGAGCCCTCGCGTGTATCCCGCGCACTATAGCCAAGGCTATATGTCAATCTCTGGCAGCCCTTGTACATCTCGCGAATCGCGTGCGCGTTGTCATACGACACGATCCACCGCTGCCGAACGAGTTTGCCAAGAACAAACTCCGAAACATCCGCGTGGTCTTTGTGCTGATAGAAGTCGTAGTAAAGATTCCGGCCCTGTATGTAATAGGGGGGATCAAGATAGATCAATGTCTTTGCTGGCCAATCAGCAACTTTCGCCTTCAAGAACTTCAGCGCATCCATCCTGGTGAGATTGATGCGCCGCTTCATCTTCGCGATTGATTCAATCCTGTAGACCAATTCCGTTCGATTAAACCGAGCGTTAATTCCCCACTCGCCCGTTTGTCTCCGACCACCAATGACGCCTCCGTTCAAGATGCCAGATCGATTCGTCCTATTGAGAAAGAACGTCGCAAATCCAAGCTCAAGATTATCGTGGTCGCGCTGATGTCCAAAAATGCGCTTTTGCTTGTCCCAGGATTTTAGCGTGAGAGGTATGTCTCGGATCAGTTTACAGAGCTCATCTGTTTTGTTGAGGACGCTATGCCAAAATGCATAAACCGGCCGGCTAAGATCGTTTATATGAATACGCGAAACGTAATCATGAAACAGGAGTTCGAGACCAATTGCGGCACCACCTGCATATGCTTCGACGTATTCGCCATCTAAAAGGTCGTTTTCCTTGATGAGTTCTTTGACGTACCCCGCGAGCTTACCTTTGCCTCCGGGATATCGGAGGGGCGTGTAGTGGATGAGTCGGCGCGGCTGCGATGGCTCGGTTCGCGTCATGGGTGCCAAATGTGTTCGAAAAAAAGTTGCGCATTGTCCCAAGCAACTTTGAGTTCGCGTTCCTGCGGCGAATAGAAGCGGTTGTGAACATAGTTATGTAAGGTGCCCGTAAATAGTGGGCTATGTTTGTCGTTGATCCCCTTGCTAACGCCATCGAGATTCTTTTTCGGCACACCCTTTTTCACCATCTCGGCGATAGCCTCGCTGACTTTTTGCCGAAGATTCTTGTCCTGCTGGCGCCTACCCATCGTCACCGTGAGTGGAATCCCTGCCGCAGTAAGATGATGATCCACCGACTGTTCGAGGAAAACGCGAAACAGGACAGAAATCGAGTGCGGGTATTCCGAAAGAAGCAGCGTACGCAATTCTTTTGTGATCTCCGCGATCTTGGCGTTCGTGACCGTGAGATAGCAGTCGCGCGGGATCAGTGTCTTGCGAACCGGAGCAGGCTTAGGTCTCGGCTTCGGCTTTGGCACCGGTTTAAAGTCGCGCTCACCCAATTCATCAACCGGCTTCATTTTGCCGGTTCTCTTGGCGAGATTAGGCAAGTCTTTGCCTAATTTGGTGACATATGCCACCATTTGCTCCTTGCTCTTTAGCTGGCTGACGTTCACCGCTTCGGTGGCAAGCTCAAGGACGACACGGCGTAGCGGTTTGATCACTTCGGCTGCGGACAAATCGGTTTTCAATTTCGAATCGGCAATATCGACGCCAAACTTGGCGCGCACTGCGGGCGTCGATAGAAGTCGATCCAGGGTCGAGATCGGAAACCAGGACTCAATTGCACCCTTTTCTTCGTCACTCAGCGAACCATACGTGGTCACGAGGTCGAGCGCCTGAAGGGCCGGATCGCGACCACGGAACCGCGCGGTCGCCATACCGCCCCAATTCACAATCCCACTACCCTGATTCTCTCCGGTGTGGCGCTGCGTGAGCCACGTGGCGGCATCAGCGCGATCATCGATCTCGAAACAATCTATCGGTTCAATACTCTTAACGGCGAATTGCTTCGCCAAATCTTCAAGACGCTTCTTGACCGGAGCACGCACTTCAAGGTCATTCATCAGGGCCGGGTTGTGAAGCAATCGAATCGTCGCGAGACGGCGATTGCCCTCCAGGACGATGTACTTCCCGCGCTCGTCAGCTGATTTCAGAACGAGCCAGCGATCCATAGGATTGAGGCCGTCTGTCACGATGCTTTCCGCGAGGACGACTAGCTTCACATCCTGATCTTCGATGATCTTCTGGAGCGCTTCGCGCTGGCTGCTCGCCTTGCTGATCCGTGGGTTTTGCAGATCAAGCAATAACTCATCGATGTCCAGCGGCTTACTCGCCATTGACCTCCTCCCTCGGTTGCTGGCGGCAACTTTACCGGGCGCCCCGGATTGGGTAAAGGAGGGCGGTCCTACGGACGTACTATGGCGATCCGGAACGGCACACAGGTGGGGCATGTGGTGTCATCCGGATAAATATGAAATTTATCTTTTCCCTTCCCCATGCCCCTCTCCCCCCTCTCCGTGCCCATGCCGGTGGTGCAGGTCCGGGTAATGGGCGTGGCGGTGGACCAGCCGTTCGTGCCGGTGGCGGTGGCTGTGGGGCTCGCTCGGCGGCGCGCCGGGGTCGTGCGCGTGGCGGTGATGCTCGTCGTGCGTATGGCGGTGCTCGTGCTCCATCGCTTCGTGGACGTGTTCGTGCTCGTGGCGCTCGGCGAGGTGGAAATAAAGGCCGAGCGCCATCAGCGCGCCCGCCGCGAGCAGCTTGAGCGTGAGCGGCTCGTCGAGGATCACCAGCGCCAGCACGGCGCCGACGAAGGGCGCGAGCGAGAAATAGGCGCTCGCCCGCGCGACGCCGAGATGGCGCAACGCCGCCACGAACAGCGCGACGCTGATCCCGTAGCCGAACAGGCCGACCAGGCCGGCTTCCAGCCACGTTTCGACCGGCGGCGGTTCCACCTGCCGCCAGCCCCAGGCGAGCGCGAAATTGACGCCGCCCGCCGCCAGCCCCTTGATCATGGCGATCTGCACCGGATCGGCCGCCGACAGTTTCCGTGTCAGGTTGTTGTCGATGCCCCAGGCAAGGCAGGCCCCGGCGACCAACAAAGCGCCGAGATCAAGGGCGACGCCATCGCCCTCCCACACCAGCAGCGCCGCGCCCGCGAGAATGGCGAGCGCGCCCAAGAGCAGGCGCCGGTCGACGTTTTCGCGGAACACCAGCCAGGCGATCGCCATGGTGGCGAGGCCTTCGAGATTGAGCAACAGCGCCGCGCCGGAAGCCCCCATGCGGGCGAGGCCGAACATCAACAGCAGCGGCCCCGCCATCCCGCCGAACAGGATGACGGCCGCGAGCCACGGCAGATCGGCCATGCGTAGCGGTGCCTCGGGCGCGGGATCGCCGAGCACCCGCGCCCAGCGCCGGACGGTCCACAAGCCGATCCCGGCGCCGAGGTACAGCATCGCCGCCAGCAGCCACGGATCCATGTCGCCAAGCAGGCGCTTGGCGAACGGCGTGCTCGCCCCGAACAGGGCGGCGGAGGCGAGCGCGAGCGGAACGCCCGGCCACCACAAATGCCGGGGCGGGGTCATCGGATCTCGGTCGGCGGCGTTCATCACATCACTGCGAAGCCTTCGCGCCGGGCGGCCCGCGCTAGGCGTTCGTCGAGAACGACGAAGCCGAAGCCGCGTGGCTCGAATTCCGAAGCCGTCAGGGCCGCCGCGAGCTGCAGGGAATCCGCCGCCTGCAGGTCATGGGTGCGGACCAAGCGCCGGGCAAGATCGCGCAATGGGCGTGAAGGGTTCACTTCCACCCAGGCGCGCTCCAGGGCGGCGAGCCGCGCGAGCGCCTCGTTCGCCCGATCGGAATCCATATGCCCTTCTCGCTCGCGCCGCGCCAGCGCCGAGGCGCACTCGACCGCGCTGCCCCACCACGCGACCATCGCCCCGTCGGATGCAAGCAGCTTCAGAAGGCGCGCGCGGGATGGCTCGCGCACCAAGAGCGGTATGATCGCCGACGAATCCCAGAATTTCATGACCGCGCCGTCAGCGGCCTTGGGCGCGCTCGTCGAGCAGCGCCTTGAGCACCCCACGGCGCGCACGCGGCGGCGGCGCGCGCAGTGCCTTCAACGGCAGCGCCGCCGCGGGCCGCGCGATCAACCCAGCGGCTTCAAGCCGGGCCAATCGTTCGCGCGTCGATCGTTCGCGCGGGCGGTCGTGCGGCCCTATCCGCTCGATGCGGGCGATCGGCCGCTTGCGGTCGAGCACCAGCACAGTGTCGCCGGCGCGCACCTTGCGCAAGTAAGCGCTCAACTTGTTCTTCAGCTCAGCTATGGTGGCCTTTTGCATATGGCTATTATAGCTATGTCATGACGGAGCGGCAAGCGGCTCCGACCTTTGATCAAGGCGCGCGCGCCGCCGCTTGCGCCTGGAACACCGCATCCATCATGGCCGCCTTGCGATCGAGGTTGAGCGGCTCGACCCGCGCCAGCATTTCGACGACGCGGTCGCGGGTCGCGAGCCAGCGGCCGGGATCGCCGACGGCGAAGCCGTCGAGGCGTCGGCACAGAATGTCGGTTGCGATGCGGAACGCGGCCTCGGCGCCGGATTTGGCCACCTTGTCGCCGAAACGGTGCAGCGCGATCCCGTCGAGATCGGGCAGCGCGTCCAACAGGCCGCCCAGTTCCCGCTGCAAGGCAAGCCCGTCCTCGGAGGCGAGTTCGAGCGCGCGACCGGGGCTGCCCTGGGCGAGACGGGCCAGTTCGAGCGCTTCGTCCCGGCCGAGCGACGGCGCCAGCCCGCCGATCACCCGGGCGGCGTCGGCCTCGGCGAGCGCGCGCAAGGAAAGCCGCCGGCAGCGCGAACGGATGGTCGGCAAGAGCGCGCCCGGATTGTGACTCACCAGCAGCAGCAAAGCGCGCGCGGGCGGTTCCTCCAGCACCTTCAGGATGGCATTGGCGGCGTTGCGGTTCATGTCGTCGGCGCTGTCGACCACCACCACCCGCCAGCCGCCTTCGGCCGGGGTCAGCGCCAGGAACGCGCCGACGCCGCGCACGTCCTCGACCACGATTTCGGTGCGGCGCGCGCCTTTCTTGTCGTCGAACGCGGGCTCGACGGCGAGAAAATCGGCGTGCCCGCCGGCGGCGACGCGGCGAAACACCGGATCGGCGGGATCGAGATAAAGCCCTTCTCCCGTCGGTTTGGTTGCGGTGGCGCCGAATAAGGACGGTTCCGCCATTGCCGGAAGCTTGCCTTGGGAAAGAACGTAGCGCGCGAAGCGATAGGCGAGCGTCGCCTTGCCGACGCCGCGCGGGCCGGCGATCAACCAGGCGTGCGCAAGCCGGCCGCGCGCAAACGCCTCTTTCAACAGCGCCTCGGCCGCGCCGTGCCCGACCAGGTCGGGATTGGCGCGGGGCGGCGGGATCGAATCGCTGTCGGAAGAGCCCATTGTGTCATTCCCGCGCAAGCGGGAATCCAGGTTTCGCCAAAGATGGACCCCGGGTCGCGCCGCGATGCGGCTTGCCCGGGGTGACGATTTCGATTGAACGAATCATGATTTACCCCTTCCCCAGCAGCCGGGTTTCGACCGCCCGCCAGACGTCGGCGGCCACGGCCTCCGCGTCGCGGTTCGCGTCCACCACCACACAGCGCGCGGACTCGGCGCGCGCGATCTCGAGAAACCCTTGCCGCATCCGCTCGTGAAAGCCGCCGTCCATGCGCTCGTAGCGGTTTTCATGGCTATTCCCGTAACGCACACCGACCCGGCCGAGGCCGACGTCCACCGGAATGTCGAAGATCACCGTCAGATCGGGCGCGAAGTCGCCGAGCAGCAACCGGTGCAGGCTCGCGATCGCCTCGCGCCCCAGGCGATGGCCGTAGCCCTGGTAGGCCATGGTCGAATCGGCGAACCGATCGGAGATCACCCAACGCCCCTGGCCAAGCGCCGGCCGAATGGTGCGTTCCAGATGATCGAGCCGGGCGGCGTAATGAAGAAGTGCTTCGGTCGTCGGCGTCCAGCGGCCGGGATCGCCCTGGACCAGCAGCGCGCGGATCGCCTCGGCGCCCGGCGAGCCGCCCGGCTCGCGCGTCGTCACCGGATCGATGCCGCAGGCGCGGAGCCGTTCGGCGAGGCACGCGACCTGCGTCGACTTGCCCGCGCCCTCGCCGCCTTCGAAGGTGATGAGTTTGCCGGGCGTCATCGGCGGCATGGGGCGCTTAGCCCGTTTCGCCCCACACGATGTGGCGGAACGCCGCCTTGAGCCGGCCGACCAGGCCGAGGCGTTCGACCGCTTCCCCCGCCGCCAGGGGAATTTCGAGCGGCTGGCGGTCGGGCAGCGCGACGGTCAGGGTGGCGAGCCGCTGGCCCTTGACGATCGGCGCCGGGATCGGCCCGTCGTAGGAGACTTTCACCTTCATGTCGCGGCGTTGGGCGCGCGGCAGCGTCAGGGTCACGTTCTCGCCAATCACCAGCGGCACCTTGGCCTTCTCGCCGAGCCAGACTTCGGCGTCGGCGACCTGTTCGCCCGCCTTGAACAGAGCGTAGTTGTTGAATTCGCGGAAGCCCCATTCGAGCAGGCGTTCGGATTCGCGCGAGCGTTCGTTCATCGACTTCATGCCGGTGACCACCAGAATCAGGCGGCGATCGCCGCGCGTCGCCGACGCGGTCAGGCTGTAGCCCGATTCCTCGGTGTGGCCGGTCTTGACGCCGTCGACGCCGATGTCCTTGTAGAGCAGCGGATTGCGGTTGCCCTGCTTGATGCCGTTGTAGGCGAACTCGCGTTCGGCGTAGACCTTGTAGTGCTCGGGAAAATCGCGGATCAGGCGCGCCGACAGAACCGCCAGGTCGCGCGCGGTCATGTAATGGTCCGGGTCCGGCCAGCCGGTGGTGTTGGTGAATTGCGATCCCTTGAGCCCGAGTTCGCGGCCGAGCGCGGTCATTTCGTCGGCGAAGGCGCGCTCGTTGCGCGCGAGGCCTTCGGCCAGCACGATGCAGGCGTCGTTGCCCGACTGCACCACCACGCTGCGCAGCAGATCGGCGACCTTCACCCGCTCGCCGGGATTGAGAAACATGGTCGAGCCGCCGCTTTTGGCCCCGCCCTTGCGCCAGGCGTTTTCGGAAACCGGCAGCGCGTCATCGAGTGCGATACGGTTCTCGGCGAGGCGCTTGTAGACCAGGTAGGCGGTCATGATCTTGCTCATGGACGCGGGCGGAATGCGCTTGTCGGCGTCCTTTTCGAACAACACCTGGCCGGTGGCGAAATCCATCAGAATCGCCTCGCGCGCCACGGTTTCGAACGCGCGCGCGGGCGGTGTCGTTGCCAGGGCGACGACGACGAGCGCGGCCAGAGCGGCGGCGCGATGCGGCCGGAAAATCATGATCCGAACCTTGGCAAAGGCGCGCGCGTTCGGCAAGGGGACAAAGGCGGCATCCCGATCGGGTTGCGTTCCGCGTCAGTCGACGACGATGCGCGCTTCCGGATAGCCGGAGCGAATCACCTTGTCGAGATAACGGTCGGCCTCCTCGACCGAGGCGATCGGGCCGATGCGGACGCGGAACAAGTCCTTGCCGTTGACCAGGATCGGGCTGACCGCGACCGGCCCGACGCCGGCGAGCTTGGCGCTGGTCTTGTGCGCGTTTTCGAAATGGCCGAAGGCGCCGGCCTGGATGAATATCTTGGTCACGCGGGCGGCCCCCTGGGTCAAGACCCCGACCTGAACCGCGGCCGCCTTGCGTGGCGCGGACGTTTCGGCCGGCGGCGCGTCGGTCACGGTGCGCGACGCGGTCGGTTGCAGGGCAGCCGACTGCGACGCGGGCGCGATCCGCGCGCCCGGCGGCGCAGGCCGCCAATTGGAAGAATCCGGCGCGGAATGAGCCGCCGGGTCTTTCGATTCTGGCGCGATCCGCGCGCCGGGTGGCGGCGCCAGTTCTTCTTTCGCCACCCCGGCCTTGGGCAGTTGCGCGACGGTCAGCGTCCCGTCCTTGACGTCGGCTGGCCTGGGCAGGGCGCGGGCGTTGACCACCGCCCCGCGCGCGATCATTTGTTCGGCGATCTCGCGGCTTTCCTCGGCGAGAATTTGCACCCGCACCCGGCCGGTGCCCTTGCCCTCGAGGCCGAGCAGCTGGGCGCTGCGGCGCGACAAGTCGATGATCCGGCCGGCGACGAAGGGGCCGCGATCGTTGATCCGCACGATCAGGCTGCGGCCGTTTTCCAGATTGGTGACGCGCGCCAGGCTCGGCATCGGCAGCGTCTTGTGCGCCGCCGTGACCTCGTTCATGTCGTAGGTTTCGCCGTTGGCGGTGAGCTTGCCGTGGAAGTCGGCGCCATACCACGACGCGATGCCGGTTTCGTCGTAGGTGTAATCGACCGCCGGCGTGTACCAGACGCCGTTCACCTGGTAGGGCTCGCCCACCTTGTAGACGCCGCCCGGCGGGCCGTCGCGCAGTTTCTTCGCCGTGTGCAGCAAGAAATTGGTCTCGGCGCAGGCGGAAAGCGCGAGCGCGAGAGTCAGCAACGTCAAAAAGCGCGGCAAGGCCCAGGGGTGCACGGGCGGAATCCTATCGCGTCGGCGAACGGCCGAGAATTGGAGGAAAACACCTAAGAAATGCTTACCGGAACGAATAAGCCGCCTCAGCCGTCGCCGATGCGGTCGGCGAGCGAGCCGACGGCGATGGCGAAGAAGGTCGAGCGGTTCCACTTCAGGATCGTGCGGTAGTTGTCGTAGACCAGGAACGCGGGCCCCTTGGTCCCTTCGGCCAGGATCACGGACGCCTTGAGCGGCCGCGCCGGCAACGGGCTGCCGTCGGCGCGCGTGACCCCGAGCGCGCTCCATTCGGCGAGCGTTTTGACCACCCCGGTGCCGATCAGGCGCGCGTCGAACCCCTCGGGCAGGCGCGCCGGGCGGCCCCAGGTTTCGTCCCCTTTCCAGCCCGAGCGCTTGAGGTAGTTGGCGGCCGACGCGAACACGTCGGACCGGCTGTTCCACAGATCGATGCGCCCGTCGCCGTCGTGGTCGACGGCGAAGGAGCGGAACGACGACGGCATGAACTGGGTCTGGCCCATGGCGCCCGCCCACGAGCCGATCATGCGCTCGGGCGTGACGTGGCCCGCGTCGAGAATCTCGAGGGCATGGATCAGCTCCTTGCGGAAGTAGGCGGAGCGGCGGCCGTCGTAAGCGAGCGTGGCGAGCGCGGCGACCACGGGAAAGCCGCCGGTCTGCCGGCCGAAGTCGGTTTCCACCCCCCAGAACGCCACCAGGAAGCGCGCCTGTACGCCGTACTTGGCGGCGATGGCCTGGAGCAGTTCGCGGTTTTCGCCGAGGCGCTGGCGGCCCTTTTCGATCCGCGCCGGCGGCACCACGCGCGCCATGTATTCCTGGAACGTCAGGGTGAATTCCGGCTGGCGGCGATCGAGTTCGATCACGCGCGGTATCGGCTCGATTCCGGCGAGCGCGCGATCCAAGGTGGCGTCGCGTATGCCGACCGCGCGCGCATCCGCGCGCAAGCCGTTAAGCCATTCGGCGAACGGCGGGCGCGCGGGATCCGCGGCCGCGGGCGATGCCGCCAGCGCCAGCGCGAAAACCCCAAACCACGCCCACAACCACATCCGCCGTTTTTTCATTTCGATTCCGCGACGATTGAATCAACTCGCGCTGTTTGTGCCACAGGCGCGCCGCCGCGGCAACGCCGGGCGCATGCCCTACGGCGCGGGTGCCGGCAACAGTGCATCGGTGCGGCCGGTCAGCCAATAGACGGCAAGGCCGGTCCACTCGTGCAGCGCGAGATGCAGGCTGGAAAAGCCGCTCAAGAATTCGAATCCCCAAGTCATCGGCGGATTCGGTTCGTACATGTAATCGACCGGATAGGGAATCACGGTCCAGCCCGCCCGGCGAAAGGCGCCGACCGCGCGCGGCATGTGGAACGCGGACGTGATCAGCACCCAGCTTTCGCCCGCGGCGGGCCGGAGCAGGTCGCGGGTGAGCGTCGCGTTCTCGTGGGTGTTGCGCGAGCGGCCCTCGAACACGACGCGGGCCGGATCGAGCCCGAACCAGGCGAGATGGGGCCGGAGCGCCTCGGCCTCGGTCGCGTCCTGGCGGCCGAGCACGCCGGAGCCGCCGCTGAACACCAGCTTGGCGTCGGGATAGCGCCGCCCGAATTCGGCGAACGCGAGCAGCCGCTCGACCGCGCCGCCGAGCGCGAGCTGGCCGCGCGCGCGGGTGACGAAGGGATCGATCATCCCGCCCAGCACCACGACGCCGTCCACCCTGGCCGGCAACCGGTCGGGCACGGGAAAGCGGTCTTCGAGGACCAGCAGCGCCGTGCGTCCCGCCGGAACCGTGGCGACCAACACGCCGAACAGGAGCGCCAGCGTCGCCAGGGCGCGCCCTATCCGCCGCGCGCCGACCCACAGCAGGACGACGCCCGCGAGCAGAACGAGAAAAAAAAGATTGCCGGGATTGGAGAGAAAGGCGCCCGCGGTCTTGGACAACTCGAAGAACATCAGGGCGAGAGATTAAACGCCGGAACCGGAACGGCGAAGCCTTTCCGCAAACAAAAAAACCGGCCTCGCCGGTTTCGCTCCTCGATCGCATCGGGTCGCGACGGCGGCGGTCAGGCGTTCAGATCCACGGCGGCTCCACGGCTCGCCTGGGGAGCGGCGTCGACTTGGGCTGCGGGTGCGGGGGCGGCAGCGGGAGCGGATCCGTCGCTGATCGATACTTGCACGGCATCCTCGCGAGATGTGCGCTCGGACTCGTGCGCACGCGCGCGCTCAGCCGCGCGTTCGCGTTCAACCGATTCGCGAATCTGCTCCTGATACTTCTTCGCTTGCTCAACCGCAGCCTGCGCCGCGACGATGGCGAGAGTATTCGGAACCTTCGTTTCCGTATGACCAGTGTTTTCTAACACCGATATCTCCTGCACGCTTCTGTGCCGAGTACACTCCTAGCGAGCGGATAGTACACCAAAACTGTCCGCGTCTACAAGCCAAATTCATTGTTTATTGGGGATATTTCCGTCCTTGGGGAGGCGCCCAACCGGGTAAATGCGCTTTTTTGTTAACCTATTGATATTAAAAGGGTTACTACCTATGAGTGTCATTCCGACAATATTAGGGTTTGCTAACGAATATTACCGTGAGCCGAGCCCCCTCTCCGGGCCGCCCCCATACCAGCCCAGAGTCGCGGCACCCCCGCGCGCGCCCCGCGTTGCCGACCGGCGACAAGGCGTGCTACGCCGCGCGCCCAGACGAATTTGGGTAGTGCCTCAGCTTCACGGCCTCACCCTTCGACAAGCTCAGGGAGAGGCGGATATTCAAGGCCTCATGCCGAGCCTGTCGAAGCATGAGGACCGAATCGAGGCACTACCCGAATTTGGCAATACGGATGGGTGGCCGAGCGGTTTAAGGCACCGGTCTTGAAAACCGGAAGACCCGCAAGGGTCTCGTGGGTTCGAATCCCACCCCATCCTCCA
>VGZQ01000031.1 GCA_016872535.1 Rhodospirillales bacterium
GACGACCCGACGGTCGTCAACCCGGCGCGCGCCGCGCCGCCCCTTCGGCAAATACCGCCTGATCCGCGCCCATTCCTTGTCGTTCAGCCAGTAAAGATGCGCCATCCCAGCCTCCGTTCTCCTCGGAGGCTTGAATCACATCTTCGTAGCGTTGAGAATCCCCTAATTGAGTACAGACCCTAATTCAAAATTTTCCCTTTCTTCCGTGTTCCACAGATTAAGCTCGCCGAGAGAACCAAGCCCTTCTGCTACTGAAAGGGTTATCCCCCGGATGTCGGTTCTGTACCGAGTGAACTGTTTTCCGAGACGCAAGTCGATGGAAGCTTCCCCCCATTGACTCTCTTCAAGCTCGGGTGAGAAGAGAACTTTTTTGGCTTTTACTACTTTTCGAAGGTCTTTTTGCGAGAGTATCATCCAGTCGCCTTGAGAAAATGGGTAGACCGGGGTAAATCGGCTACCCCCGTGGTCGTGAAAAACGACCCAAATAATTTAACCGTGAGTTTTTCATCGGTAATTTTTTTCACTTCAGCCATTAGATATTGGTTGTTGTCCTTCTTTACGACAAAATTTTCTCTCGCAAACCCAGAAATGGGCCCTCCGTCGGTTATCACCGTCACCAACATTTCCCCTGGAAAGGCGCCAGCCTTCACTTCGGTTGGAACAAGAACTTTCTCTCCAGGAGTTGTTTTCGACATGGGGCGACTATCCTGTGAAACGGATGGGTGGATTGGGGATTTTGTTTTGTCCCCTTGTTGAGATTACAAAATTAACTATTATCGAATCGTTCGTCAATCAAAAAGTACGTTATGGTACGTTAACGTACCTTTAAACTGGGAATGCAGAACGAATGCCAAAACCCTCAAAAGGAGCAAGATTTGGACTTGGCGAACCATGGGCTAGCGACTTGGCCGATTTTTGCGCTGCTAATTATCATGCGCCAGAACGAGAAATTATTCGGGAGGCCATTAAGGCCCACATTGATGCGCGCTTAAGTGCTGAACCAGAATTGCGGAGGCGTTTTGAAAAAGCTCGAAAGGAGCGCATTGGGGCACGTAGTGACATAGTCAGAATCGTGCCAACTGGGAAATAAGAAACCCACTCGATTACGCCACCCTCATTCGGGGGCAGTGTTTTCGTTGGATCGGATCAATCTCGTCGGAATCGCTCCGCGCGCCACACCGCGCCCGCGAGCAGCGCGAAGATACCGGCGCCCGATCCCCACAGCATCGCGCTGCCCGGCATGTGCGCGAGCATCGGCACCGTGGCGTAAAGCACCGCCATCACCGCCCAAACCAGGGCGACAAGGCCGATCAGCCAAACGTCGAGGGTCATGACATTTTCTCCGTCAATGTCCGCCGCCGCCGATGGCGACGACCGGAAGCGCCCGCAGCAGGTTGAAAGCGAGCGCGGTGAACGCGTACATGGCCGCGAGCAGGACCAGTACCGCCAGCGGCCCGACCCAGGCGCGCTCCGCCGCGATCGCTTCGCCACCTCCCCAATCGACGACCGGCACGTCCGCGCCCGCACGGGCACGTCGCAACAATGACGCCGCGACGATGGCGACGTAGGCGATCATCGCCGCGCCCATGATCGCGGCGCCGGTGCCGACGCCCGCCATCAGCGCCGACCACACGGGCGGCGCGAGCCCGTCGTAGGCAACCGATAAAGTGCGCCGGGGCACGCCCAGATAGCCGGCGGCGATGCCGGCCGCGCCGAAGATCGCAAGACCGAAGGTGGCGAGCCACGGAAGCCGCGCCAACCAAGCGGGCGCGGACAGTTCCCTTCCGGTCAGCGCCGGCAACGCGACGACGAAACCGGCGAGAAACGTGAGCGTCACGGTACCGAGGGTCAGGAAATGGAAATAACCGGGAATCATGAAGGTATCGCTCAAGAGCGGCGCCAGCTTTTCCTGGATCAGCACGAAGGAAAAGGCGCCGCCGAGGGCGAGGTTCACCACCGCGGCGCCGATCGCCGCCATCGCCGGATGGCGCCAGGGCAACCGGCCGATCCAGCCGAACAGTCCGCGAGCCCCTGCCTGACGGGCATTCAATTCGAGCGAGGAAACCAGCACCAGGAACACCAGCACGGTCGGCACGCCGATAAACAGCGACAGCAGCGAGCCCGCCGTCCGCACCGCACCCGGCAGGTCGGGCTCGAGGAACATGTGGTAGAGCGAGGTCGGCGGGACGAAAATCAGATAGGCGGCGAACGCGACCTTGGAAAATGTCGCCCCGAACGCGGACCCGACGCCGGTGAGATGCCGCACCAGGGCATACCACACCACCACCGTCGCGAGCAGCGGCAGATAGTGCATGTTGTGGAACAAGAGGTGCCATCCGGTCGAATAGTCGGCGGGCGGCCCCGCCAATCCCAGGCTCCAAAGCAGGGCGGGCAGAAACGCGTTGAACGCGGCGACGGCACTGACCATCAAAAGCCCCGCCCAGGCGACGGCAGCAAACGCGACCGTCGGCCATTCGCCGCCGCCTTCGCGCTTGGAACGCAGCGCGGTCGCGATGGCGGCCCAGGCGGCGAGGAACAATCCGGCGGCGAGCAGCAGATAGCCGGCATGCACGGCGGCGACGGCGGGCGATGGGTCCATGGCGAGCTCGGGCGGCGCGTCGTAAAGCAGGGGCGGGCCGAAGCCCGCGCCAACCTCGCTCAAGACGAACCCCAGAATCGCCGCCCCGGCACCGAGCCAGGCGGCGGGGCGCGCGGCGATGCGGCTTTCGCCGTCGACATATCCGGCGGTCAAGGCGAGCAGAAGGAAGATTTGGGCGAACGACAGCCAGTAAAAAAACGCGTCCACCCCATGCAGGGTCATCAAGCGATAACCGGCCTCGTCGTCGAGGCCGGGGAAAAAGCCGCCGCGCGCGAGGCCGGTCGCCAGGCCGAACGCAAGACCGAGCAGCAGCGCGAGCAGCGCGACAGCCGCGAAAACCGAGAGAAGCGCCTTGTCGGCGGAAGGCAACGCGGCGAGGCGACGGACGAAGGGATCGGTCATGGCGTTCTCCTCAGACCACGATCAGCCGGCTTTGCATGCGGGCGTGACCCGGGCCGCAATAGACCGTGCAATAGACGAGGTAATCGCCGGGCCGGGTGAAAGTCGTCGCCTGCTCGACGAGAGTGTTGGCGCGCAGGCGCACGATCCGGCTGCCGGGCCCGAGCCGGATGGCCGCGCCGTGGGACACGTCGACCGCCATCATGCGCAGGCGATAAGACCGGTTCGCTTCGAGCCGGAGCGTATCCGGCGTGAAACCCCACTGGTAGGCCATCAGGTAAATGTCTTCGGCTTCGTCGGAGGCCTGGTGCGTTGCGCCGTGATGGGCGTGAGCGGCAGGTTCGTTCGCGGTTTGCCCGTGGCGGGCGGCGAAATCTTCCGCCAGGCGGCGGAATTCGTCGGGCGTGAGCCGGCTCGTCGCGCCGTGCCCGCCGCCATGACCGTCGGCGGGCGTGATGGCATCGCCGTGGGCGTCGCCGCCATGCCCCCCATGGTCGCCGCGCCCGAACGACGGCAACGGCGCGGCGCCGTATCCGGCCCACACGCCGTACAACCCGACGATGCCGAACCCGCACGCGGCGATGAATCCGCGCCGGGTAGTGAAATGGGATTTCGCGCTCATGTCGACACTCCTTCAAGCGTGACCGTCGTTCGCGGCAAGGATGCCGCGACGAAACACTATCGGACGAGCTAGAAGGGTGCGCGCGGCGGCCAGGGATCGGGCGGGATGTCGAGCCCGACCAACAGGGTCATGCCCGCCGCGGAATGGATGGACGCGGACCGATCCGCAACCTTGGTGCCCGCCACAACCGTTTGCAGGTCGCACGCGCCCGAAACGGCGCACGAAACGTGGGCGCCGATTCCATGATGCGGCGAAACGGGGTCGTCGCTCCGGTCCGCATCCTCGCCGGCGTTGGCGGAACAATGGTGAGCGGAACCGACCGCCAATTCCGGGGCGGCCATCGCCGCCGGATGAAGAATGGGCGCCAGCAGGAGCGCCAGCGCCAAAAAAATGCGGCCCACGCGCGTCATGCACGAAGCATCCGGCACGCGGCCCATCGTGTCAACCCAGCGCCGCCCTAGGGAATTAAGATCGTCGACCCGGTGGTCTTGCGCGATTCGAGATCGGCGTGCGCGCGCGCCGCGTCCTTCAGCGCGTATTCCTGGTCGATGCGGATTTTCACCTTGCCCGATTTGACGACCTTGAACAGATCGTTCGCCGTCGCGAGCAGATCCTTGCGGGTCGCGACGTGGGTGAAAAGAGTCGGCCGGGTGAGGTAGAGCGAACCCTTGGCGGCGAGAATGCCGACCGGCACCGGATCGACCACGCCGGAGGCGTTGCCGAAAGTGGCCATCACGCCGCGCGGCGAGAGGCAATCGAGGGATTTCATGAACACCGCCTTGCCGACGCCGTCGTAGACCGCCGGCACGCCCTTGCCCTTGGTGATCTTCTTCACCGCCTCGAGGAAATCCTCCTCGGTGTAGACGACCGGCCAGGTGCAGCCGTGCTTCTTGGCGAGCGCGGCCTTTTCCTTGGTGCCTACGGTGCCGATGGTCTTAACCCCGAGCGCCTTCAGCCATTGGCAGAGAATCAAGCCGACGCCCCCGGCGGCGGCGTGCACCAGCACGGTTTTGCCTTTCTTGGCGGGGTAGGTCTGTTTGATCAGGTAACGCGCGGTCATGCCCTTCAGCATCATCGCCGCCGCGGTGCGGTCCGAAATGCCGGCGGGGATTTTCACCACCCGATCGGCGGGCATCAGGCGCTCTTCCGCATACGATCCGACCGGCGGGCTCGCGTAGGCGACGCGATCGCCCTTCTTGAATTCCTTCACGCCCTTGCCGACGGCGGTGACCACGCCCGCCCCTTCCGAACCGACGCCGGACGGCAGCGGCAGCGGGTAGACGCCGCTCCGGTGATAGGTGTCGAGGTAGTTGAGGCCGATCGCCGTGTGGCGGATGCGGATTTGGCCGGGGCCGGGTTCGCCCACCTCGACGTCCTCCCACTTCAGGACTTCGGGTCCGCCGGTCTGGTGGAAGCGGATGGCTTTGGTCATGGACGTTTTCTCCCTGGAGGTTCGTTTACGCGGTTGACGGGATCATTGCGCTGGCAAACCTTCCTGGGCAAGCAGGAAACGCTTGGTCGCCACGCCGCCCGCGCCGGAATAGCCGCCGAGACCGCCATTGGCGCCCAACACCCGGTGGCACGGGATCAAAATCGGGATCGGGTTGGCCCCGCAGGCACCGCCGACGGCGCGGGGCGCGGAGCCCAATTTTTTGGCGATCGCGCCGTACGTTTCGACCTTGCCGTACGGAATAGCGGCAAGCCGCGCCCAGACCTTCCGCTGAAAAGGCGTGCCGGCGGGCCTGAACCGCAGATCGAATTTTTTGCGCCTTCCGTCGAAATATTCCTGCAGTTGCCGCGCCGCGCGCTCGAGCAAGACCGAAGGCTTGATATCCGGCTTACCAGCGCGCCCCGGTAGGGGCGCATTATGTGACGCGCGCGTCATGCCGATAGGCATGCCTTCGCATGACGATTCGCCCGCGCGCCCCGGTAGGGGCGCATTATGTGATGCGCGCGGGGATTCGCCCGCGCGCCCGAACTCCAGCGCGACGATGGCGCCCTTCTCCTCGAAGATCGTCAGGTCGCCAACGGGCGAGGACACGACGAGATAACCCATGTCCGGAAATTTATCCGGGCAAGAACCAGAAGGCCACGATCGAAACCAGGGTCGGCGGCAGCGCGGCGACGAGCAGGCCGAGCGGGCTGATCGCCTCTTCGTCGAAGTTGCCCTTGAGGATGGCGAACCCGGCCGGATTGGGCGCGTTGGCGATGACGGTCAAGCCGCCGCCGGCGACCGCGCCGGCGACGAGGGCGTATTTGAAGGCGTCGTCGACCCCTTCGACCAGCGAGCCGAGATAGGTCAGCGCGGCGTTGTCGGTGATCGCGGTCAGCGACAACGCGCCGAAAAACAAAACATCCGGCGGCATGTCCACGAGCAGCGGTTGCAGCCACCAGCGTTGCTGTCCGCCGAGAGTCACCAGCCCGGCGAGGAAGAACCCGACCATCAATCCTTCGCGCAGGATCAGCGGGCTTTGAAAGCGCGGATAAGCCTGGGTGAAGCCGAGGAAGAACAGGAATGTGGCGACAAACACCACCGGATGATGGGCGGCGACGACCACGCACGCGAGAAACACGAGATGAATGGCGACGACCGTCGCCGGGATACGGTCGGTCGACGACCCTTCGTCGTTCCCCGGCAAGCGACGCAGCGCGCCGCGCAACAGGTAGCTCGCCGCGGCGGCGTTAACGAACACGGCAATGACCGCCTTCCAGCCGAAATTTTGCAACATGAACGCGAAATCCCAGCCCCAGGTTCCGGCGACCATCAGGACCGGGGGCGCGGCATAGGGCGTCAGCACCCCGCCGATGGAGATGTTGACGAACAAAACGCCCAGGGTCGCGTACTTGAATGGCGACGGCGCGTCCTTGGCGAAATAGCGGTCGCGCAGCAAAAACGCCGTCAGGGTCATCGCCGCCGGCTCGGTGATGAAGGAGCCGAGCAACGGGCCGATCGACAGGGCGACGAAATAAAACGCCGTTACCCGCGACAGCGGCAACAGCCGCGCGACGAAACGCAACACCGCGCCGGAAAACGCAAGAACCGGGCGGCTGGCGGCGATCACCATGACGACGAAAACGAAAGCCGGCTCGGTGAAATTGAGGCCGTTCAAATATTCGACCGCGCGGGCGGGCGACACGTGAATCGCCATGAACACCAGCAACACCATCGCCCAGAAACCGAAAACGGCCTCGACCTCGCCGAGCAAATGCCAGAGCCCGGCATGGGCGCGGTTGACGTGGGCGAGATGCTCGAAATACTTGGTCGAGAAGGTGTGCAGGACGGCGAGCGCGAACAGAATCGCGGCGGCGATTTCGACCGGTGATGACGACGCGAACGAAGGCATGGGGACAAATCTAACCCGCAACCGGGCGGAATAGCTACCCGCGTCCGTCGTTTTCAGGCCGGTGATTTGATCCGAATCAAGGCCCGATAGCTCTTATGGACGTAGGGTGTATTTGCGATTTCAGGTCTCGCTCAGGAAAAGTCCTATGTACAAAAACATCCTACTTCCGACGGACGGCTCCGAATTGTCGAACAGGGCGGTTCGGAACGGCATCAAGCTCGCGAAGGCGCTCAAAGCGCGCGTGATCGGCATGACCAATACGCCCGTCTGGCACGATATTTACGCGGGCGCCGGCGCGCGAATGATGTCGGTCGACGATTACGAGCGGGAAACGAAAGCGACCGCCGGCAAGGCGCTTGCGACCATCAAGCGCCTCGCGGACAAGGAACGCGTGCGCTGCACGACCGTGCACGCCCGTCAACCCGACGCCTGGGAGGCGATCATCCGAACCGCGCGCGGCAAGGGCTGCGATCTCATCGTCATGGCGTCGCACGGACGCAGCGGCATGAAGGCCTTCGTTCTCGGCAGCGAAACCAACAAGGTCCTGGCGCACACCAAGATCCCGGTCCTGGTCCACCGCTGACGGCGCCGGCCGGGATTTAGCGGACAAGAACTTGGCTTAAGGCGCCCGGATCGGTGACCGGCAACCCGCAGGCTTTTCCGACGCAGACGTAGGCCGCCGCTTGACCCTCCACCGGGCCCTTGCCGTGGGCTGGGTGCGAAGGGGCCAACGCGCGCCCGTCGGTAACGCGCTGGACGATTTTCGCCGAAACCGGCAGCGCGAACGCCGCGCGCAGCAGTGCGTCGGCCCCCTTCCCCTCGCCCGCGATCACGATCTGCGTCGGACGTTCGAGATACTCGAACGCGCAAGCGAGCCCCGGCGCGTTGATCAACATCTCGACCCGCTTCGGCGCGAGCGCGCGGAACAGCTCTTCCGCGCGTGCGCGGTAAGCATCCTTGCCGGTCAGGTGATAAAGGCGCGCCAGGGCCTCGGCCATCGCTCCGTTGCCCGAGGGCGTGGCATTGTCGAACAGCGGCTTCGAGCGCTGGATGACGTCGACGACATCGTCCGCCGACAGGAAATAACCGCCCTCGCCCGCGTCCCAATAACGCGCGTCGGCGAGCGCGACGTATCGTTCCGCCGCGTCGCGATAGCCCATTTCCCCCGTCGCTTCGTGAAGTGCGAGCGCGCCGCGCGCCATCTGCGCGAGATCGTCGAGGGTGGCGGGATGACGGGCGCTGCCCTCGCGCCACGAATGGCGGGGGCGCGCGGGCGAATCCCCGCGCGCGATATCAAATACTGCGCCCCTATCGGGGCGCCCGTCCGGCCCGGCGAGTTCCGTGGCGACGAAGGCGAATATGCTTTTCGCCGCCGCGATCCACGAATCCTCGCCGAAGATCGCGCCGGCGCTCGCCAGGGCGGCGACGGCGAGCCCGTTCCAATCGGCCAGCACCTTGTCGTCGCATCCGGGCGGAGTTCGCCTGTTGCGCACCGCGAGCAATCGCGCGCGCGCGTCGGCGAGGCGTTTTTCGTCCGCATCGGAAAGAAACTCGGCCTTCGGATCGCGCCGGAGGATGTTATGGCCTTCCCAGTTGCCGTCCCGGCTCACGTCGTAGACGCCCTTGAAGAACGCGGAATCGGGCCCGAGGACGGAATCGACCTCGGCTTCGGACCAGACGTAGAATTTTCCCTCTTCTCCTTCGCTGTCGGCGTCGAAGGCGGAGGCCAGGCCGAAGGCGCCGTCTTTTTCCCCGGTTTTCATGTCGGCGAGCAGCCAGGCGACGGTTTCCCGCGCGCGGGCGGCATAGAGCGGGCTTTTCGTTTCCGACCAAGCTTCCGCCAGCAGCTCGACGAACATGGCGTTGTCGTAGAGCATCTTCTCGAAATGCGGCGCCAGCCACATTTCGTCGGTCGAATAGCGCGCGATCCCGCCGCCCAGGTGATCGTAGATGCCGCCCTGGCAAATCTGGTCGAGGGTCGTGCGCACCGCGTGCTTGAGCGGCGCGTAACCGGCGCGCAAATGCGCGCGCCACAGGAAACGAAATAAAGGCGCCTGCGGAAACTTGGGCGCGCCGCTGGTTCCGCCTCGTTCCATGTCCACCAGGCGGAGCGCGAGCGAGGCGGCGCGGTCGAGAGCCTCGACGGAAAGCGCACCCCCGCCTCCGCCGCCGGGCCGCGCCAGTTCACCCAAGGCCTCCTTGAGAGCGGCGGCATTGTGGCCGATCTTGTCGGGTTCCTCGCGCCAGATGCGGGCCATCGCCTTCAGCACGTCGGGAAATCCGGGCCGGCCCCAGCGCGATTCGGGCGGGAAATAGGTTCCGCCCCAGAACGGTTCGCCCGCGGGCGTGAGAAACATGGTCAGCGGCCAGCCGCCGTGCTCGCCCATGGCGTGCAACGCGGCCTGGTAGACCGTGTCCAGGTCGGGGCGTTCCTCGCGGTCGACCTTGATGTTGACGAAATGCGCATTCATCAAGTCGGCGATGGCGTCGTTTTCGAAGCTTTCGTGCGCCATCACGTGGCACCAATGGCAGGCGGCGTAGCCGACCGACAGCAGGATCGGCTTATTCGCGGCCCTGGCCTCGGCCAAGGCCGCCTCGCCCCAGGGCCGCCAATGGACCGGGTTGTCCTTGTGCTGGAGAAGATAAGGGCTGGTTTCGGACGCCAGGGCGTTCTTGCTCATGCTCGTTGCCTAAGTTGGATTGCTCCCCTACTTTTGGCCTTGCGGCGGCCGGTTGCAACCGCCGCAAAACCGTTTTTTGGGAATGGGGACAGCCATGAAAGTCCACATCGATATTGATTGTACTCCCGAGGAAGCGCGGACCTTTTTCGGCTTGCCCGATGTGACCGCGGCCCAGGAGGAACTCGTCGCCGAAGCGACCAAGCGCATGAAAGCCAACATGGCGGCGATGGACATGGAAACCTTGATGAAAACCTGGATGCCCATGGGGCTTCAGGGGATCGAAAAAATTCAGCGTTCGTTCTTCGAGCAGATGTCGAAGGCGATGAGCGCCGGCCGCGAGAGCAAATAGTCGCGATTGCGAAAGCCGGCGCGCCGTGCCCCATTTTCGCTGCCACGTTTTCTGCTGCACCAACCAGCGCCCGGCGGGGGATGCGCGCGGAAGCTGCGCCGACAAGGGCGCGACCCAACTTCGCAATTACATGAAGGCGCGGGCGAAGGCGCTGGGGCTCAAGGGCGTGCGGATCAATACGGCTGGCTGCCTCGATCGCTGCGAGCACGGACCGTCGGTGGTGATCTATCCCGAAGGCACTTGGTACACGGTGCGCAGCGAAGCGGACGCGGATGAAATCCTCGCCGCCCATTTGCGCGACGGCCGGCCCGTCGCGCGGCTTTTGATGCCGGAAGAGACGAAGTAGTATTATTAAACTAATATACATATCTTATTATGATAATATATATTTAATTTTATATAGTTATGGGAATTAACGCAAACTCTGACGCGACAATTTATGCCCTTTCCTCCGGTCCGGGGCGGGCGGGAATCGCGGTGTTTCGCCTGTCCGGACCTGCCGCGGGCGCGGCGTTGGTCAAGCTAATCGGCGCCTTGCCGGCGCCGCGCCGGGCCATGGTGCGCGCTCTTCGCGATCCGGCCACGGGCGAAACTCTCGATCGCGGATTGGTTCTCTGGTTGCCGCAACCGGCGAGCTTCACCGGCGAGGACATGGCCGAGGTGCACGCGCACGGCGGACGCGCGAGCGTTGCCGCGATTCTCCGCGCGTTCGCCGCGCTCGGTTCCGGACTGAATTTGCGCATGGCCGAACCCGGCGAATTCACCCGCCGCGCGTTCCAAAACGGCAAGCTCGATCTGACCGCCGCCGAAGGGCTTGCCGACCTGGTCGCGGCCGAGACGGAAACCCAGCGCCGGCAGGCTTTTCGCCAGATGGAAGGGGCGCTCGGCGCGCTCTACGGAAGCTGGCGGGACGCGATCGTGCGCGCGTCGGCGCTGATGGAATCCGAGATCGACTTTTCCGACCAGGATTTGCCCACGGGCCTCGTGGGCCGGGCGCGCGCGGAAATCGAATCGCTGCTCGAATCGATCCGAACGCACCTTGCGGATTCGCATCGCGGCGAGCGGGTGCGCGAAGGCATTCGCGTCGCCATCGTCGGCCCGCCCAACGTCGGCAAATCGACGCTGCTCAACGCGCTCGCGCGGCGCGAAGCGGCGATCGTCTCCGACATTCCCGGCACCACCCGCGACGTGATCGAAGTGCCGCTCGACATCGCGGGCTTCAAGGTTGTGCTCGCGGACACCGCCGGCGTGCGCGAGTCGGTGGAGCTGATCGAGCGCGAAGGCGTGCGCCGCGCGCTTGCCGAAGCGCGCTCGGCCGATATCGCGATCCTCGTCTGCGATCCCGAAACCACCGACGAGATCGAGACGATTCTGGAATCCACATCAAAAGAGTCGTCACAACTAATTGTAATTACTAATAAATATGACTTGAACCCAGGCCGAAACCCGCGCATTTCCGGCCTGCCGGTGTCGGCGAAAACCGGGGCGGGATTAGACGAGCTTGTTCAAGCGATTCGGAGCCGAATCGAAACCGTTTTCGGAAGCGCCGAAGATCACGGCCCAGCGCTTACCCGCGCTCGCCATCGGGAGTTGTTGGAGGCGTGCGCGGGGAACCTCGCCCGCGCCCTCAAAGCCGAAAGCCCCGAACTGATCGCCGAGGATCTCCGGCTCGCCGCGCGCGCGCTCGGCGCGATCACCGGACACATCGACGTGGAAAAAATACTCGATTCGATCTTTCGCGATTTCTGTATCGGCAAGTGATTCGATTTCTGATCTGCATCTTCCAACCGCAGGAGAACAAAACGGAATCTGTTTCACGTGAAACAGCGAATTTTTACGTTTCATAAACCAAAAAATTTTTCGCCGGTTTGACTCGGATTCTCCGCGCCCATAGATTGCCGGCCATGTCGGAAACGGCGATGACTTTCGACGTGGTGGTGATCGGCGGCGGCCACGCCGGCTGCGAGGCGGCCGCGGCCGCTGCGCGGCTCGGCGCGCGCACGGCGCTCGTCACCCACCGCGCCGACCGGATCGGGGAGATGTCCTGCAACCCGGCGATCGGCGGTCTGGCCAAGGGCCAGCTGGTGCGCGAGGTTGACGCCCTCGACGGCCTCATGGGCCGGGCCATCGACCGGGCCGGAATTCAATTCCGGATGTTGAACCGCAGCAAGGGACCGGCGGTCTGGGGGCCTCGTGCCCAGGCGGACAGGGCCCTCTACCGTAAAGCGATGCAGGAGCTTATCGGCAAAACCGAAAACCTGACGGTGGTCGAGCGCCCGGCCGAAGACCTGGTCCTCGAGGAAGGGCGCCTCGCGGGCGTCAGGGTCGCCGGCGGCGGCCTGGTCCGCGCCGGGGTCGTGGTTCTCACCACTGGCACGTTTCTGCGCGGCCTGATCCATATCGGGCGACGGACGATCCCCGCCGGTCGGGCCGGGGATAAGCGTGAAGTGGCGCTTGCCTATACCTTGAAAAGGCTCGGATTCGCGTTGGGGCGACTCAAGACCGGAACGCCTCCCAGGATAGACGGCCGGACCATCCGCTTCGAGGCGCTCCAGGTTCAGCATGGGGACGACCCGCCCGAGCCGTTTTCCTTCATGTCGCGGAAAATCGACGTTCCGCAGATCCCCTGTCATATAACCACCACAGGTCCGGAAACCCACGCCATCATTCGGAAAAATATCGATCTTTCGCCAATGTATTCGGGCCAGATACGGAGCATCGGCCCCCGCTACTGCCCGTCCATCGAAGACAAGATCGTGCGCTTTGCTGACAAGGAAAAACACCAAATTTTCATTGAGCCAGAAGGGCTTGACGACCACACGGTCTACCCGAACGGGATTTCGACTTCCCTCCCGGAGGACGTCCAAAGGGGTTTTCTCAAGACCATTCGAGGCCTTGAGGAAGCCCGCATAATCCGCCCGGGCTATGCCATAGAATACGACTTCGTCGACCCACGGGAGCTTCGCCGGACCTTGGAGACGCAGAAAGTCGCTGGGCTATTTCTGGCCGGCCAGATCAACGGGACCACCGGGTATGAAGAGGCTGCGGCACAAGGGATCATAGCCGGGATAAACGCCGCCCTGGCGGCGGGCCGCCGAGGGTCGGATTCGTGCACGGAAGAGCCAAATTTTGTCCTCGATCGGGCCGACGGCTACGTCGGGGTCATGATCGATGACCTGACCACCCAGGGGACGGTGGAGCCGTATCGGATGTTCACCTCTCGGGCGGAATACCGCATTTCCCTGCGGGCGGACAACGCCGACCAAAGGCTAACCCCGAAGGGGATCGCAGTTGGTGTGGTCGGCCCAGATCGGGCCAGTGCCTTCCGCGCCAAGGCCGAAAGGCTGGAAAAGGCGAGAAGACTGCTGGATACCATGACCGCCACCCCGAGCGAGTTAAAAGCCAAGGGTATAAACGCGAATATGGACGGCGCCAGAAGGTCCGCCCGCGAATTGCTGCGCTATCCTGGAATAGATCTTATAGTGCTTTCCCGCTTGTGGCCGGAGATCGGCGGCATTGATCCGGAAACCACCGGACAGGTGGAAACCGACGCCCGCTATTCGGGATACCTTGACCGGCAGGAGGCGGATATCCGCGCTTTCCGCCGGGATGAAACCATCCGCCTGCCGGTATCCTTGGACTACCGCGCGATCCCTGGGCTTTCCAACGAGGCGCGGGCGAAGCTAGCGGCGGTACAGCCCGAAACCCTAGGCCAGGCGGCCCGCATCCCCGGGGTGACCCCGTCCGCCCTGACTACCCTGTTGGCCTACGTCAAACGCAAGCCGGACAAGCTTTCAGCCTGAGCCCCGTTTCACGTGAAACAATCGCGCGAAAACCACGGGGCAAAGACGGCGCCCATGACGGCGAAAGAATTCGCCCGCGCAACGGGAATTCCGGCGAAAGAGCTTGGGCGCCTCGCGCAATTCGTCGAACTGCTCGGCAAATGGCAGAAAAAAATAAATCTCGTCGGCCGGGAAACCCTGAAGGACGTTTGGCGCCGGCATGTGTTGGATTCGGCGCAAATCGCACCGCACATCTCTAAGCTCGATGGAAAAATCGCCGATATCGGAAGCGGCGCCGGCTTTCCGGGAATGATTTTGGCGATCATTACGAACAAACACATTCACCTGATTGAAAGCGATGCGCGCAAGTGCGTGTTTCTTTCAGAAGCAGCGCGCGTAACGGAAGCGCAGGTAACCATAATCAATCGGCGAGTCGAATCCGTAACGGATATGAAATTCGACGTCGTAATCGCCCGTGCGGTAGCGCCCTTGAACGAACTTATCGCCCTCGCCAGACCGATTTTGGAACCGGGCGGATGCTGTTTTTTCTTTAAAGGTCAACGATTTAACGACGAATTGACGGAAGCGTTAAAACATTGGAAAATGTTCGTTGCGAAGATAGCAAGCGTAACGGATCCCGATGCGGTGATCCTGAAGCTCGAAAATATAGCGAGAAACCCATGAACGACCCGGTCCAAGGTCAAAATCCGGCGGCAGCCCCGTCTCAGGTCTCCAAGCCCGCGCGCATCATCGCGCTCGCCAACCAGAAAGGCGGCGTCGGCAAGACCACCACCGCCATCAACCTCGCGACAGCGCTTGCCGCCATCCGCCAAAAAGTCCTGATCGTCGATCTCGACCCGCAAGGCAATGCCTCGACCGGGATCGGAATCCCGAAGGCCAAGCGCGCGGTCAATGCCTACCACGCCCTCATTCACGAAACGCCGCTCAAGGACGCCATCATCCCGACCGAAATTCCGAACCTCCGCATCGTGCCGTCGGGGATCGATCTCTCCGGCGCCGAACTCGAACTGGTGGACGTGGAGCGCCGCGAATACCGCCTGAAGGAAGCGATTGCGGAAGGCGCCCGGGGCTACGACTACGTGTTCATCGACTGCCCGCCGGCGCTCGGGCTTCTCACCGTCAACGCCCTGGTCGCGGCCGACGCGGTGCTGGTCCCGCTGCAATGCGAGTTCTTCGCCCTCGAGGGCGTCAGCAGCCTGGTTCGCACCATCGAACGGGTGAAGAAGGCCTTCAATCCGGCGCTCGAAATCCAGGGCATCGTGCTGACCATGTTCGACCGGCGCAACAACCTCTCCGACATGGTCGCCAACGACGTGCGCGGCCACTTCGGCGAGAAGGTCTACAAGACGGTGATCCCGCGCAACGTGCGCGTGTCCGAAGCGCCGTCGCACGGCCGGCCGGTGATCGTCTACGACATGGCCTGCGCCGGGTCGCGGGCCTACCTGCACCTCGCAAGCGAAGTGATCCACCAAGAACGGCTGAGCGCGTGAGGGCACCATGGCCGAAGAGAAACGCAAGGGTCTGGGTCGCGGTCTCGCCGCGCTGCTGGGCGAGGACGCCGAAACGCCGGTGGTCGTCCACGCGCCGCCGCGCGGCGTGCGGACGCTGCCGATCGAACACCTGAAGCCGGGCAAATTCCAGCCGCGCCGGCGCATGGACGACGCGCCGATCCAGGAACTCGCCAAATCCATCGGCGCCAAGGGCATCCTGCAGCCGATCCTCGCGCGCAAGACGGGGGACGCCCCCGACAGCTACGAAATCATCGCCGGCGAACGACGCTGGCGGGCGGCGCAACTCGCCGGGCTCCATGAAGTGCCGGTGGTGGTCAAGGACCTCACCGACGCGGAGGCCCTCGAGGTCGCGCTGATCGAAAACCTCCAGCGCCAGGACCTGACGCCGCTCGAGGAAGCCGAGGGCTACAAGCGGCTGATGGAGGAATTCGCCCACACCCAGGAAAAGCTCGCCGAAACCGTGGGCAAAAGCCGCAGCCACGTGGCCAACATGATGCGGCTTCTCGCCCTGCCCGAGCCGGTCAAGGACATGCTGCAATCCGGGGAACTCACCGCCGGGCACGCGCGCGCGCTGCTGACTGCGTCCGATCCCGTCCAACTCGCGAGGCTGATCGCGAGCCGGGGCATGAGCGTGCGCGAAGCCGAACGGATGGCGGGGGCCGGCGTGCGGAAAACCGCCGCGCGCAAGGCGCCGATCAAGGACGCCGACACCCGCGCGCTCGAGAGCGATCTTGCCGCCAAGCTCGGCCTCAAGGTCGAAATCCGGCATCGGGGAAGCCAAGGCGGCACGCTCACCGTCCACTACACGATGCTCGAACAACTCGACGACGTGATCGCGCGCCTGAGCCGGGGCGGCGCCGCCGCCAAAGCGGGCATCAGCCCGGGGCCCATAGGCGCATCGTCCTCCGGCGCCTCTTCCGGCAAGCCGCCCGGGCGGATCGCGGTCACGCTTCGTCCGGTGAAGCCGACCGGAACCGGCTAAATTCCGCGCGGATCGCGGCGGTATTCATGACCAACGCCGCGATCTTTTTCGCCGACGACGCCTACAACACCGAGCGGCCCAAGCTGATGGGCCGCCACGTGGCGGGGCACGGCTTTCTCAAGGCGTACCTGAGCGACTCGTCAACCGGCGACCGCTGGGTCTACGTTGCCGACCGTGCTTCGCGCGAGGCGCTTCAAAAATATCTGCACGCTGTTCCCGCGGGCGCGCGTGTGCGGACGCTGGGACCGGAATCGATCGCCGACCTCGCCCGGCCGGGATGCCTGTTCTTTCCCGGACCGGCGCTCGCCGAAGCGGCGTGGCAGCGCCAGATGATCGGCGCGCGCGGCTGGAGCCTGTGCGGGGTGACTCACACGGTTTCCTCGGCGGTGGCGATGGATTCAATCGCCGCCCTCCTTACCGCGCCGCTGAAACCCTGGGACGCGCTGGTCTGCACGTCGGCGGCGGTGCGCGACGTCGCGCGCGCGGTCCTGGACGCCCAAGCCGAACATCTACGGACGCACCTGGGTGCAACGAAGATCGCATTACCTGAATTGCCCGTGATACCGCTCGGTGTCGATTGCCGGGAATTCGCGTTTTTGCCGGACGAACGGGAAGACGCGCGCGCGGCCCTCGGCCTCGGACCCAAGGACGTGGCCGTGCTGTTTCTGGGCCGGCTCTCGTTTCACGCCAAGGTTCATCCGCTCGCCATGTACCGCGCCCTCGAACGCGCCGCCCTGCGTCGAGGCGCGAACGACGGCCGGATCGTCTTGATCGAATGCGGTTGGCACGCCAACCAATTTATCGCCGATGCTTTTACGGAGGCCCGCAATCGCGTCGCGCCGTCCATCGGCCATGTTCTGCTCGACGGCCGCAAGGACGAAAGCCGAAAACGCGCCTGGGCGGCGGCGGACATCTTCTGCTCGCTCTCCGACAACATTCAGGAAACGTTCGGCTTGACGCCGATCGAGGCGATGGCCGCCGGATTGCCGTCGGTGGTGACCGATTGGAACGGCTATCGCGACACCGTGCGCGACGGCGTCGACGGTTTTCGCGTGCCGACCTTCATGCCCGCGCCGGGCGCGGGATCGGATTTGGCGGCGCGCCACGCGCTCGATATCGACACCTACGACATATATATCGGTTGCGTCGCGCAGCTGGTGGCGGTGGACGAAGAGGCGGCCCAAGCGGCGCTGATCCGGCTGATTGAAAACCCCGAGTTGCGAAAAGAAATGGGTGCCGCGGCCCGCGCGCGCACGAAGGCGACGTTCGACTGGTCGGTGGTTCTCGCGTCCTACCGCGCGTTGTGGGCCGAATTGGCGGCGCGTCGCGCCAAAGAAGGCGTCACCGAAAGACAACCGCCGCCCGCGCGCCCCGATAGGGGCGCATCATTTGTCGCGCGCGGGGATTCGCCCGCGCGCCCAGATCCCTTTACCGCGTTCGCGGGTTACGCGAGTCGAACAATTGCCCCGGAGACGCGCGTCGCGCGCGGCCCCGTAACAACCGACGCGCTGCGAATCCAACGCCGGCTCGCCATGGTCGACTTCGCGAAATCCGTCCTGCCGACGGACGAGACGGTCGCCCGCATCCTCGATCGGGTTCCGGCGAACGTGGCCGAACTGCACGCCGCCGTCGGCGCGTCCTCGCCCGAGAAAACGTCCCGCGCGGTCGCCTGGCTGCTGAAGATGGGCGCGCTGAAGATCGAAACCCCGGCGTAGACGAAGGCTCAGTTTCGCCGCGCCGAGCGGCAGAGATTGGCGAGCGCGCGCCAGGCGATCGCCTCGTCGGGCGCCGCCGTGGCCTTGCACGCGGTTTCGGCCGCGATCAGGGAATCGAGCGCGGCCGCGAGCCGCGCCTCGTCCCATGTTCCGATTTGGCGGCGAAAACGATCGGCGAGCTTGAAGAACACCGGGGGCCTGAGGCGCGTCATCGCGTCCTTGGCGCTCTGGCCTTCGGCCATGTGGGCGCGCGCGAGGTGAAGCCGCCCGACATGGCGGAGCGCCGCGCGCAAGATCGCGACCGGAGGCAAGCCGTCGCCGATCGCGCGGGTAAAAGCGCGATCAAGTTGCGAGGTGTCGCCATCGCACGCCGCGAAAGCCACCGCGTCGAGGGACGCTTCGGCCCCGTCGCCGATCACGGCCAGCACGTCGTCGGCGGACACGGTCTTTCCTTCGCAATAGAGCACGAGCTTGGCGAGTTCGCCCCGAATCAAGTCGCGGTCGGGCCCCAGCCGATCGACCAGCAGGTCGAGGACCTCGGCGTCGGCGGCAAGCCCGTGCTCGCGCAAGATTCCGCCGATCAGGGCGCGCGCGGCCCGGGCGTCGTCCGGGTAGCAGGCGATGGCGGCGGCGGTCTTGGCCGCCTCGAACGCCGCGCGCAAGGCGGAGCGTTTCGGCAAATCCCCGCCCTCGACCAGGACGAACGCGGCGTCGCTTTTGGCTTCGGCGAGAAATCGCTCGAACAGGTCCGCGCTCGCGTCGCCCGCGTCGCGCACCACCACCAGCCGCCGTCCGCCGCCGAAGGCGAGGGCCGCGGCCTCGTCGAACAGGCGCGCCGGATCGGATTTGAGTTGGGCCGCGGAAAGTTCGACCGCGCGGAACGGATCCGACGTATCGCCCGCGACCGCGCGCCCGATCGCCGCCATCCGTTCGCGCACCTGGCCGCGATCGGGACCGAACACCAACGCCGCGGCGGCCGCGCCCGGCTTGCGGACGAAGGTGTCGGCGGATGATCCGGTTAGGTACATGGGCCGGTCAAGTCCACCGGATCGTTCCGTCAGCTGCGCTTGAAATAAACGCCGAGCCGAACGCGAATTTCCTCGGCGAGGTCGCGCACCGCGCGCTCGCGCGCGTCTTTCTCGCCGGCGAGCGTCCCGTATTCGGCGAACTGGTGCGAAAATCCCGCGGTCGATATGGCGTTGCCCGAGAGAACCGAGCCTTTGGTCGTCGCGTCGTGCAGGCTGAACGCTGCGTTCAGCACCAAGTTGGCCCGTACCGCGAACGCGGTGCGCTGAATGGCGGTATCCTGGACGGATTCGGTGAGGGTGACCTTGAGAACGTAACGCGGCTTGGCCGGCGCGCCCTTCGGGGTCAGGGTGTCGCGGAGCTGATTGTGCAGCATGTGTCCGATCCGGTCCTTGATCGGCTCGATCTGGATGAAGGCGAAATCCTCGGGGATGTCCTTGGCCGGGCCGCGCCCGTAGAGCGGCTCGAACCCGCACGCGGCGAGCCAGACGGGAAGCACCAACACGACGGCGATTCTAAACCACGACATTGACGATCCTGTTGGGCACGACGATCACCTTGCGCACCGGCCGTCCCGAAATGGCGCGGGCAACATTGTCGAGGGCCAGCGCCGCCCGTTCGGCTTCGTCCCGCTCGCAGTCCATCGGCAACTCCACCGTGCCGCGCAGCTTGCCGTTGACCTGCACCGCGACCGCCACCGTTTCCTCCACCAGCAGCATCGCGTCCGCCTCCGGCCAGGGGGCGAGGCAGAGCAGCGTATCATGGCCGAGGCGTTGCCACATCGCCTCGCCGAGGTGCGGCATCATCGGACCGATCAGGCGGACGATGGCTTCGAGGGCCTCGCCCGCGGCCCAAGGCCCGCCGGGCTCGCCCGGGGGCAGGGCCTCGAGGGCGTTGGTCAACTCCCGGATCCGGGCCACCGCCTTGTTGAAATGGAAGATGTCGAGATCGCGGGTCACCGCCGCCACGGTGCGGTGGATCAGGCGGTGCAGCTTTTCCGCCGCCGCCCCGCAATCCTTGGGCTTCGGGTCGCCCGGCCGGTCGTAAACGACGGGGGCTTCGTCCACCAGCCGCCAGAGGCGATTGATGTAGCGAAACGCGCCCTCGATTCCGGCCTCGGTCCAGTCGAGATCGCGCTCGGGCGGGCTGTCGGACAGCATGAAGAGCCGCGCCGTGTCCGCGCCGTAAGCGTCGAGAATAGATTCCGGATCGACCACGTTCTTGCGCGACTTGCTCATTTTCTCCGAGCGGCCGACTTCGACCGACGCCCCGGTCTTGGCGTGCACCGCGCCGGTGGCGGTACGTTCGACCTCGTCGGGAAACAGCCACTTGCCGCCCGAGCGATAGGTCTCGTGGCACACCATGCCCTGGGTCAAGAGGCCGGCGAACGGCTCCTTGATGCCGAGATAGCCGCAATCCTTGAGCGCGCGGGTGAAGAAGCGGGAATAGAGGAGATGCAGCACGGCATGCTCGATGCCGCCGATGTATTGGTCGACCGGCAGCCAGTAATCGACGGAGGCGCGTTCGAACGCGCGCGTTTCGGACTTGGGCGAACAGAAGCGCGCGAAATACCACGACGATTCGAAAAACGTGTCGAAAGTATCGGTTTCGCGCCGCGCCGGCTTGCCGCACGAAGGGCAGGCGACTTTTTTCCAGGTCGGATGGCGTTCGAGCGGGTTGCCCGGCCTGTCGAACGTCACGTCCTCGGGCAGGCGCACCGGGAGATCTTTTTCCGGCACCGGCACGACGCCGCATCCGGCGCAGTGCACCACCGGGATCGGGCAGCCCCAATACCGCTGGCGCGAGACGCCCCAATCGCGCAACCGATATTGCACCGCGCCCGCGCCCGAACCGAGGGATTCGAGCTTGGCGACGGCGGCCTTCTTCGCCGGCTCGACCGCGAGCCCGTCGAGGAACCGGGAATTCACCGCGACACCGTCGCCGTCGTAGGCGCTGGCCGAACGGGCGAGATCGGCGACGAAATTTTTCTCTTCCGGCGTGCCGGCGACGTCCTTGGGCACGATGACCGGGATCACCGGCAAGCGGTATTTGCGGGCGAAATCGAGGTCGCGCTGGTCGTGGGCCGGACAGCCGAAGATGGCGCCGGTGCCGTAATCCATCAGCACGAAATTGGCGACGTAGACGGGAAGGTTTTTATTCGGGTCGAACGGATGGCGAACCTGGAGGGCGGTCTTGAAGCCCTTCTTCTCGGCGGTCTCGATCGCCGCCTCGCTGGTGCCGATCCGGTCGCATTCGGCGATGAATTCCCTGAGTTCCGCGTCGCCGTCCGCCAGCTTCCGGGCGATCGGGTGATGGGGCGAAATCGCCAGGAACGACGCGCCGAACAGGGTGTCGGGCCGGGTGGTGAACACTTCGATTTTCTCCGCGCGCCCCGATGTTAACTCGAAGAACACGCGCGCGCCTTCGGAACGGCCGATCCAGTTTTCCTGCATCAGGCGCACCCGGTCGGGCCAGCGTTCGAGGCTCTTGAGCGATTCGAGCAAATCGTCGGCGTAAGCCGAAATGCGCAGGAACCATTGGGCGAGCTGGCGTTTTTCCACCGTCGCGCCGGACCGCCAGCCCTTGCCCTCGATCACCTGTTCGTTGGCGAGCACCGTATTTTCGACCGGGTCCCAATTGACCCATGATTCTTTGCGATAGACGAGCCCGCGCGCGAGGAAGTCGAGAAACATCTTTTGTTCGTGGCGATAATACTCGGGCTCGCACGTCGACACTTCCCGGTCCCAGTCGTACGACAGCCCCATGCGCTTGAGTTGACGGCGCATGGCGGCGATGTTTTCGCGCGTCCAGCGGGCGGGATGGACCTTGTTTTCGATCGCCGCGTTTTCGGCCGGCAGGCCGAAGGCGTCCCACCCCATCGGATGCAGGACGTTGAACCCGCGCGCCCGTTTGTAGCGGGCGACCACGTCGCCGAGGGTATAATTGCGGACGTGCCCCATGTGGATGCGCCCGGACGGATAGGGGAACATCTCCAGCACATAGTATTTGGGCCGCGTCGTGTCCTCGCGCGCGACAAAAGCGCCGCGCTCGGCCCATCTCCGCTGCCACTGCGCTTCGGTTTCCTGGACGTTGTATTTCGCCATGCTCGGGGTGTGCGGGCGAATCCCCGCGCGCATTTCATGATGCGCCCCTCTACCGGGGCGCGGGATCGGATCAGCGCGGACGCTGCGCCATGGTCTCCTGGCGAAGCTGGCGGGCACGGGTGAGGATGGCTTCTTCGATCTTGATGGCGGTTTCCTTGGGCACCGCGGCGTCGCGCCAAGTGCCGGACGGATCGCGCGTCTGGCGGAACGACGATACGCGCACGCCGTCGGCGCGCAGCGCGCGGCCGAGAATATAGACGTTGAGCTTGAACCGTTCGTTCGGCGAATCGGCGAAGGTGTACCAGTCGGTGAGGATCACGCCGCCGAGGGCGTCCGCCGACGTGATCGGCATGAAGGCGAGCGTGTCGAGCGACGCGCGCCAGAGAAAACTGTTGACGCCGATGCCGCCGCCGCCGTCGTCCTCGCGTTTCTTGCCGCCGAAGAGGTCGATTCCGCCGGGACCGAAAACGGTCGGCCGGTTGGGGTCGCGCGGATCGTATTCGGCCTGGATCGGTTCCACCGGGTCCTTGTTGCAGGCGGCGAGCGCGAACAGCCCGGCGGCCAAAGCCGCGAGCAGCGCGAAACGGATCGATCCCGGGGTCGGTCGCAATGTCATTGAAGAAATTTAATTATACCAGAGGGAGGGATCGCGCCATACCCGAGACGCCTCGGCGCACGGGTAATTGAACTGCTCCGATTCCGGCCAATCCGGCGGCACCCGAAGCGGCGAGCCTGAGGGCGGTTTCGGGCCCGATCCCGCCGATGGCATAAACCGGGATCGGGCTTTGGCGGCACAAACGGGCAAAGCGCAAAGGACCGAGAGTGACCCTTCCCGGATGACTGGCGGTCGGGAATACGGGGCCCAGGACGACCGCATCGGCGCCGAGTTTTGCCGCCCGAAATACCGCCCTCAAGGAATGTGACGCAATCGTAACGATCCATTTTTTCCTGAACAATTTTGGTCCCAAGGCCAAGGGATCATCCGTCATCGCTTCCGGCAGATGTAGCCCCGCGGCGCGCACCCGGCAAGCGAGGCGCGCATCGCCCGCCACCAGAAGGCGGATTCCGCGCGCCCGCGCCTTTGCCGCGAGTGCCCGGGCGAGGGCCTCGCGGTTACGGACGCCGTAATGGCGAAAAACCAAGCCCGAGTCTCGCGGCAGGCGCGCAAGCGCCGCCAGCGGATCGGGAAGGCGGACTTCGTCGCTCATCAGCAACAGCGCGGGAAGCTTATTCATTGGTCGCTCGGCGCGTGACAAGGAAGCCCGCCGCGCGCGCATCAGGCGACGTATCGCGTGCGCCTGGAGGGACTTTGCGATGTTTGCTACGGTCGGCATGAATTCCATGGTAGCCGCTATCGACATCGCCGCCAATCTCGCACAGGTTCGTACGCGGATCGAAGCCGCCGCGCGCGCGGCCGGGCGCGATCCCGCCGATGTGGCTCTCGTGGCGGTGACCAAGACCCACGGGGCGGCCGCAATCCGCGCCGCCCTTGCCGCCGGGCAGCGCGTGTTCGGCGAAAACCGCGTCCAGGAAGCGGAAGACAAATGGCCGGAGATCAAGGCCGAGTTCGCGGCCGCACGCTTGCATTTGATCGGGCCGCTTCAGAGCAACAAGGCCAAACGCGCGGTTCAGCTGTTCGACGCGATCGAAACGGTCGACCGTCCCAAGATCGCCCGCGTGTTGGCCGAGGAAATGGCGAAGGCCAATCGTCGCCCTGCTTGCTTTATCGAGGTCAACACCGGAGAAGAATCGCAGAAAAGCGGTGTATTGCCCGCCCAGGTCGACGCCTTCGTGCGCGAATGCCGCGAAATCTACGGCCTGCCGGTCGAGGGTCTGATGTGCATTCCGCCCGTGGACGAGGAGCCGTCGCTGCATTTCGGCCTGCTTTCGGAAATGGCCAAACGCAACGGACTCAGGCATCTCAGCATGGGCATGAGCGCCGACTACGAAATCGCAATCGCCTTCGGCGCCACCTTCGTGCGCGTCGGCACCGCGATTTTCGGCCCGCGCCCGTCGTTCACGGGCGCCAAATAAAGGACCGGCCCGTCGTTCACGGGCGCCAAATAAAAAACGGACCCATTGGTTACGGGGACGACGGTTCGACGATCAGGCGATCGCCCTGAGCGCAATCGGCAAGCAGCCGCACCAGGTCCCGGCGCGCGAGCGCGACACAGCCCTCGGTCGGGGCGTAATTTTCGCCGGTGACGTGAAGAAAAATGGCGCTGCCGCGCGCGGGCACCGGCGGCGCGTCGTTCCAGCCGAGTACGACCATGAGATCGTAGAGCCCGTCGTCGCGCCAGAGAACCTCGTGGCGGGCGGCGAACGGCCGACGAATGTGGCGGTTGTATTCGGGGCTCGCGGGATCGTCGCACCAGCCGTCCTCGGGCGCGAGCGCCCGCGTCGGCAGCCGGGTTACGGGCTGGGCTTCCCGATCCGGGCGATAGAAAAGGTAACGCAGCGGCATTGCGCCGGCCGGAGTCGCGCCGTCGCCTTCGCGTTTGGCCGCCTTCACGCCGCCGCGCCCGAGGGCGCAGCGAACCTCGCCTTTCGGCCACGACAAGATGCCCGTGACCGGGGGGCCCGCCTTCGCTAAGACCGCTTCGGCGGGCGAAGAAAGGTCGGAGGGAATGACCCGGATGTCCATGGCGTGTCCTTCGCCGCCGTCAGTTGACGATGTTCACCCCTTCGCGCCGGGCCGCTTCCGGCGGCTGCGTTTCGCGCAACCGGCGCGCATCCTCATATTTGGCGAGCGCATCGAGCATCACGTCCGAAAACCAACCGCCCTCGACGCCGATAGCGCCGGCCGGGGCAGCGAAGGCTCCGGCCAGGGCGCCGGGGGTACGCTTGACGGCGAGCTGGGCCAGCGGATCGGGCGCCAGCGCGCGCGTCGCGGACGGGATCGCCGCCGGGGGAACCGTCGCCGGCGAAGTCGGGCGAACGATTTCGGATTGCTGATCCGGCGGCGAGTAGAATCCCTTCCAGCCGGGACCGGCGATCGGCCCGCGCGGCGGCGGCGGCGGTAGATCGTTGTCGAGGGCCGGCGCGGATTGGGGCGCGGGCGACGGCGCAAGCGCCGCGGGTCGCAGCGCGGCCTGAGCAAACTCGACATTCGGCCCGGCGATCGGAATCGCGCCCGGCGGCAGCAGCTCGGCCAGGGCTTGTTCGTCGGCGCTCGGCGCGCGGTCGGAAGCGACCGCGGGCTTCGGATTCGACTCGTTGGCCGCCATCGCCGTCGCGGGCGCGGAGCCGTCCTTGAACAGCGCGACTGCGTGCTCGCCCACGTCCTTGCCGCTCGCTTCGATCACCACGATGTTGGCGAGCGCGCCTAGCCCGCCGAGCGGGCCCATGAACAGCATCCCGCCCGCCATGCGCGCGCCGTGGCCGATCCGGTCTCCGGTCAACTCGCGATAGATCGTCGATACAATCGGGATGTGTTGCAGCGGGTTGATGGCGTCGATGATGTCGGCGAAGGAAAACTCGCCGTCCTGGAAGAGGCCCGGCGGTTCCGCCCTGACGTTCTCGGGTTTGGGCTCCCGCGCGGCGGTTTCGATTCGGGCGGGATCGTCGGTCACCGCCGGTCGCGGCGGCGACGAGCGTTCGGGCGAGGGCGGCGCGACAGGGCCGGGTTCGACGCGGGCGCGCCATTCCGGCACGGTGCCGTCCGCGCCGTCGGCGGCGCGCGCGGGCGAATCCCCGCGCGCGTCAGATAGAGCGCCCCTATCGGGGCGCGCGGGCGAATCCCCGCGCGCGTCAGATAGAACGCCCCCATCGGGGCGCGCGAGCGCGGCGGTGGCCATCAGGGCCTGCCAGGGCGACAGCAGGGCGCCGCCGCCCGCCGGATCGGCGGCCCGAATGGGGGCTGCGCGTTCGACGTTGGCGCGCCAGGCGCTAACGCCATCGACGGATAGGCTCATGGCACGTTCCCTTTACTCGACGGCCGTTCGTTGCGGCCTTCGCGGGCTTCGGTTTTATGGGGTCCGAAACCCGCTTTGGTCATAACCGTCGCAAGGGACGTGCCACGATAAAATCGTTATATTTCAACACACTAAATGATATGCGGGGAGGGATTCGCGTTCCGGCGCGGCAAAAACTGCCGCCCGGCCTGGGGGGCCCCGGGGCCGGCTTGGCAAGCTAGAAGAGATGGCCGCCCTTGCTCGCCTTGGCGCGCAGATAGCGCTCGTTGTGCTTGTTGGCGGGAAAGGCGTGCGGCACCCGGCCCTCGACCGCGACCCCACAAGCCTGCAGCGCGCGGACCTTGTCGGGATTGTTGGTCATCAGGCGGATGCGGGCGAAGCCGAGCAGGCCCAGCATGCGCGCGGCGGGCAGGTACACGCGCTCGTCGGCGTCGAAACCGAGTTGCTCGTTGGCGTCGATGGTGTCGAAACCGCGATCCTGCAATTCGTAGGCGCGCAGCTTGTTCACCAGCCCGATGCCGCGCCCTTCCTGGGCGAGATAAAGCAGCGCCCCGCCCCCGGCGCGGGCGATTTCGCCGATTGCGCCGCGCAGCTGGTCGCCGCAATCGCAACGGAGCGAACCCAGCAAATCGCCGGTAAAGCACTCCGAATGAATGCGGACCAGAACCGGCCGGGCGGGATCGGGATCGCCGATCACCAACGCCAAGTGTTCGAGGCCGCCGTCCCTCGGCCGAAAGGCGATGACCCGGGTGTTCTCCGCGCCGGGCAGCGGCACGCGCGCCTCGCTGACCTTGGCGAGCGTGCGCGCCGAAATGGCGTCGTATTGGAACACGTCGCCGGCATCGACCATCAGCAAGCCATGGCGCGCCGCCCACGCGGCGAGATCGCCCGAATCGGCCGACGCCAACGGGGCCACCAGCGCCGCCGGCAGCAAGCGCGCCAACTTGGTGAGCGCGACGGCCGCGGTTTCGCAACCGAACGCGGACGGCTCGCCGATGGCGAAGTTAAACGCCCGCGCGTCCGTCGCGGACAGCGGATCGGCGAGATCCCGCACCAGCGCGGCGTCGAAGGCGGCGGCCGCGAGAGTGACGACACGCTGATTATCGCCGCCAAGCCCGAGCACCTTGGCCCGCCGTCCGGTGAGGACGAGAACCGGGCGGCTCTGGGCGCGCCGCGCGAGGGTATCGAGCGAGGATTCGGTCGCGGCCTCTGCCGCCAGCGCCAACGCCGCGCGTCCGTGCGCGGCGGCGATCACGACCATATGACCCCGGCGCAGTTCGGCGACGGCGCGATCAACCGCGAGCAGCGAAACCGGCTCGCGGCTCAAGGGAATATTCGGCAACTCGGAACGTTCGGGCATCGCAAACGGCTATTGTGTCGGCGGAGGAGAATATTAGAGGATCGAAAGGCCTTTCGCCGCAATGTAATATCAAGTATTTTCAAGATATTCGCTTAAATTGGAACAGGCAAAACGAAACCAGCGCGGACGGCGTCGATGGCGGGGTTGGCCAAGAAACTGTTGTTGGTGGACGACGATCCGGCGTTCGTCGAGACGCTGAGCGAGCAATTGCGCCAAAGCGAAGGTTTCGTCGTCACCACGGCCGCCACGGCCAAGGAAGCGCTCGACAAGATCCGCGCCGACTACTGCGACGTCGTCATCCTCGACATCGGGCTGCCCGACATGGACGGGCGCGAAGCCTGCCGCGCCATGCGCCAGGCCGGGATCAAGACGCCGATCATCATGCTGACCGGCGCGGACACCGATGCCGATGCGATCAAGGGTCTCGAATCGGGCGCGAGCGACTACGTCACCAAGCCGTTTCGAATCGGCGTCCTGCTGGCGCGCATCCGGGCGCACATCCGTCAGCACGAACTCAGCGACGACGCGGTGTTCACGGTCGGCCCCTACGTGTTTCAACCGAGCGCGCGCATGCTGGTGCATAAAGACAACAAGAAGAAGGTCCGGCTCACCGACAAGGAGGCGGCGATTCTCAAATATCTTTACCGCGCCGGCGACCGGGCGATCCCGCGTGAAACCCTGCTCGGCGAGGTTTGGGGCTATAACGCGGGCGTGACCACCCACACCCTGGAAACCCATGTCTACCGGTTGCGTCAGAAAATCGAACGCGCACCGGGCCGCGCCGAAATCCTGATCACCGAACCGGGCGGCTATCGATTGATCCCGTAAGGCCCGCGTAAAAAAGTGTGCGCCCGGCAAGGGGGGCGAGCCGGGCGCACGGGTTCCTTACGGAACCTGCGGATGGCAGGGGAGCCATCCGTCGGCCGGAGTAATCCGGACCTTTTCTTGAAATGGTCGGAAATGCCCCCGGATCAACCCCGGCCGGGCGGGATTTTCCGCGGGATAAAACGCCCTCGAATCAATATGTTAACAATACCGGCTAATTCGCGGGGGGCTTTTCCACCATCTCATCGAACAAGAAGAGCTTGGGCTCCAGCGCGACGCCGAATTCGGGGGCGAGCAGAGCGACGTCGGTCACGGCCCCCTGGGCGTCGGTGACGGTCCATTTGCGCAAAGCGAGCGGCTTGTCCGCGAACACCAGCGCCAGCGCGCCTTGGCCGGGATCGGCGGCCTGAACGAGAGTGATCCTGAGCGCTCCCGGCGAGCGTTCGAGGCGCGCGATCGCCAAATCGCCGCCCGAAAGACGGATTTTTTCGCGCAACAGCACCGCCGCCGGCGTCTGGTCCGAACCGAAATACTGCACCTGCTTGAGTTCGCGATCGTAGTAACCGACCGTCTTGTCGTGGGCGACGATCAGGATCGGCACCGGCGGATCGTAGGCGATGCGGAGCTTTCCCGGCCGGGCCATGAACAGGCTGCCTTCGGCTTGCGCGCCGGAAGGCGCGACCTGGAAAAAGCGCGAACGCAACGTGCGGATGCCGTTGAGGTATTCCTCGACGCGGGCGACGTCGGCGAGATCCTCGGCCGACAAGCGCGCGGGCGAATCCCCGCGCGAATCGTATGATGCGCCCCTATCGGGGCGCGCCGGCTCGAATTTCGGCGCCGCATGCGCCCCGCCGGCCGCGTACCAAAGCATCAAAGCGAACAGGATGGATCGCAGCATGAGGGTCATAACGGGCCCATATATGCGCCCGACCGCCCGGAAAGGAAAGGGATCTCGAAGGGCGCCTTTCGACCGACCCGGCGCTATGATTAAAATGCGGCGGCTTGGGAGAAGGAAAAGACAGGTTGCGGTTCGGAAAAGCCATCGCCTTCGTCATCGGCGGCCTGCTCGGCACGGGCGCCGGATTTGCGCTCGGCATCTTCGTCTATCCCTACATTTTTCTGGCTGATATCGTCGCCACGGAAACGGCGACCGCCCGCGACGCCGCCCCGGTCGCCACCGGCACCTTCGTTCATGCCAACCCGTCCGACCCGATCCATTGGGGGCGGGGCCGGGTCAGCGTCTACAGGGACGCCGTATTCCTGCATGACGATTTCAAGGTCGGTCCGGGCCCCAAGTTCCACGTCTATCTCGTGCCCGACGCGGACGTGACGCCGACGACCGAGGTCGAAAAGACCATGTTCGTCGATCTGGGGCGCTTACGGGCGTTCCAGGGCAGCCAGAACTACGCCATTCCGGCCGGAATCGACCCCGCGCGCTACGGCAGCGTGGTTATTTGGTGCGAGCACTTCAAGGTGCTGATCTCGCCGGCGAAGCTCGCGCCCGCAAACCGTTAAGCGATCGAACTCGGGGTCAGTTCTTCTTGACGACAATGTCGCGCGGGCCTTTTTCGCCTTCGGGCTCCTTGTGGGCGATGGCGAAGTGACAATCGATGCAGGTCCGGCCCTCCTGGCGGCCTTTCGCATGCCGGTCCCAGGCCTTTTCCGACTGCTTCTTCTGCGCCATCGACTGCCAATCGTGGCAGTTGCGGCATTCGAGCGAGTCGTTCTTCTTCATTACCGTCCAGACGTTGACGGCGAGCTGGTAGCGCTGCGCTTCGAACTTCTCGGGCGTGTCCATCGCGCCCATGATGTGCTTGGGCAGTTCGTTGAACGAGGCCTCGATCTTGCGGATCATCTTGGGTCCCCATTCCTTGGGGACATGGCAGTCGGCACAGACCGCGCGCACGCCGGTGCGGTTGTTGTAATGGATCGTCTCCTTGTATTCGGCGTAGACGTTGTCGCGCATCTCGTGGCAGGAGATGCAGAAGGCTTCGGTGTTGGACAATTCGATCGCCCAGTTGAATCCGCCCCAGAACAGGATGCCGAAAACGGCCCCGCCGCCTGCAAGCACGCCGACGGAAAGTTTGGCCGACGGCCGCCACAAGGCCCGCCAGAGGTCGATGAGTCGGTTCATGGGTGCTCCTATCGATCGGTTGAAAACGTCACCCCGGCCGAAGCGCAGCGGAGAGCCGGGGTCCAAGCATTCAAAAAAGCGGGATTCCCGCGTTCGCGGGAATGACAAAACGGTCGCATGCGGCTAGCGCGACAGGATCCACTCGGCCAGGTTCTTGAGCGCGGCGTCGTCGCCCTGGGTCTTCTTGTGCTTTTCCTTCTTGCCGTCGACCTCGACCATGGGTTCCGAGGACATATGGGCGACCAGCTTCTGCACGCCGTCGGGCTTGCCCTTGTATTTCTCGGCGACCTTTTTGTAGGCGGGGCCTTCCTTGTCCCGGGCGACCGCGTGGCATTTGCCGCAATCGTTGTCCTTCAGCACCTTTTCCGCGGCCTTGGCGTCGACGGCATGGGCGGACAGGGGAGCCAAGGCCAAGCCGGCGGCGACGATCAGGGAAAACGCGCGCATGTTTATTTTCTCCGCGATTGAGAGTTGAGAATCAGGCATCGAAACGGAACGCCGGAAGATCACCAGCGGTGATAGTAGGAAAGGCCGATGAAGTGGGTCTGCTCGTTGTCCGGGATTTTGACTTCCGCGCCGTTGGCGTAGACCATGCCTTTCCAGGTCCAGTCCCGCGCGGTCACGTGGGCAAAGCCGTACTTGAGTTTGATGCCGCTGTTGTCGGCGAGAGCGTAGTCGCCGGTGAGCGTCAGCAGCCATTGGCGGTATTCGATGTCCGGCAGCGAAGGACCGATGCCGGTGGCGATGGCGGTGGTCGGCGCGAAGCCGTGGACGCTGGTGTCCTCGGAGCGCTGCAGGTCGGCGACAAACTTGATGTTGTCGACGGGCTTGCCGGTCAAGGTCGCACCGATGGCTTTGCCGATGTGGCGCAGCCGGGATACGAACGGAACGCTGCCGTCCAGGAACATCTGCTCCATCTGGATGGTGTTCCAGGCGAGCCAGCCGGAAACGTCCCAATCGTCGGCGAACTTGTAGTTGGCGTCGAGGGAGGAGAAATAGGCGTTTCCCTCCTGCGGGCCGATGTCGCGGGCGCCGTACACGTCGCGCGAGATTTCGCCGAGCCATTGCAGCGAAAAATCGTTGGTCGGCGACCAGTTCAACGTCGCCCGGCCTTTGTCGCGGCTGCGGTTGGCCCACAGGATGGGATCGTTGGCATTGACGCCGCCGGTGCCGGTTATCTGGTGGCCCGATCCGAACCGCTCGGAATGGACGTAACCGATCGAGCCGCTCAAGTTCTCGAGCAGCGGACGGCGGAGATCAAGCCTGGCCGACACTTCGTCGGTCTTGGTGCGGAAACTCGCGTGGCGGATGGCGGGCGAGGTCCGATCCCAGTGCTCGTAACCGATGCCGCCAACCAACTTGAACTGCATCGGCAGCTGGTATGTGACTTCCGCGTCGGTGTTCGCGGTGCCGCGCGAGAAGGGAATGTTGTAGCCGGTGCGGGCGGTCGAGCCGGCAACATAGGCCACCTGCGGCGTGACGTCGTTGCGTTCCTCGTAGCGCATCTTGACCCGGCTCGAGAGGTCCTTGGTCGGCCGCGAGCTCAGCCCCAAGTTGAGAAGCGTGTTGTGCACCTTGCCGCCGAGGTCGGTGCGGCCGCTTCTAGTATTGGGTTCGAAAAAAGTCTCGTTCTGGGTGAGCAGGCCATAGGAAGCGTTGAACGTGCCCCGCGTCGTCGGCGTGAAGCTGTAGCCGCCGTTGACGAACACCTGATGCATCATGTTGTTCAAGGGCAGCGAAACGTCCCCGTGCGTCGAGCCGGTGGTAACCACGCGCTCGGCCTCGTTCTGGAAAATCGAGCCGAGATAGCCGGCCTGCATCTGCAACTGCTTGCCGGTATAGCTGATGGTTCCCTGGTATTCCTGGGTGGTGAACTCGATCGGCTCGGCCACGAAAAAGAATCCCTGCACGCCCCACTGGCGCATGCCGGTCTTGCGTTCCTCGCGCGCCGAGAAGCTGACCTCGTAGCCGTCGCCGAGCTTCTTGGCGCCGCCGAGCTTCAGCTTGTCACGGTTCATCTCCAACTCGACCTCGCGTCGCAAACCGTTGGTTCGGATAATATTCGTGGAGCCGAGCCCGACGACGGACGTCGTAATGACGTTCGGGTTGGTGTAGTTCGACCGGCCGCCTTCGACGAAATAGTTCCAGTCGCCCTGACGCTCGTGCTCGAAGCGGAATTCGCCGCCCTCGAGGCCGAGGCTTTCGGCGTTGAAGCGGAGCCACGTGCCGGTCTTGTCGTCGCGCTGGAGAATGGAGGCGTCGAAAATCGGATAAACGCCGCTGCCGCCGGCCATGCCGTTGAAGCTGCCGAACTTGCGCGATTCGTCGCCGATGCCGGCGATGCCGATTTCGACCCGGCTTTGCGGATGGATCAGGGATTCGACCGTCGGTTCTTCGGCGGTCGCCGGCACCGCGGCCGAAACGGCCGCGGAAGCAAGAAGCGAATAGCGGAGGGGAGCTCTTTTCATGACCGAACCCCTTTCCATTTACTGCCTCAGGGAGCGGGATTCCGCCCCGCCCTGAGGATTGTTGCCGCCGTGAATATTGGTGTGGCAGTTGACGCAGGAGCGGCCCAAGGCCATCGCGCCCGTCCCCGTGCTGAACGTGAGCGTCGGCGAATCGGCGCGGTGGCTGGTCGGCTCGTGGCATTGCTGGCACAGGAACGGCGCGCGCCATTTGAGCATGCTGGCGACGTTGGTGCCGTGCGGGTTATGGCAATGGCCGCAGTTCTCGGTCACCGGCTGGTGGTTCCAGATGAACGGCCCGCGCTTTTCGGCGTGGCATTGGAAGCAGGTGTCGTTGACCGTGCCGCGCACCACCATGCTCGGTCCCGGCGAGCCGTGCGGGTTATGGCAGTCCGAGCACGTCACCTTGCCCTCGAGGATCGGATGGCGGGACGGCTTGGAAACCTCCATCCGCTTGTCCTTGTGGCAATCGAAGCAGACCTGGGCCTGTTCCTTCTTGTCGCGGACCTTGTCGTGGCCGGTGTGGACCTGATGGCAGGACGTGCACGTCACGTCGCGCGCGGCGTGGGTGCCTTCGTGCCAGAACATGCGCGTCTTGCCCTCGTGGCAGGTGAGGCAGGCGGCGCTTTGCACGTCGGCCGGGGTCTTGGACTTCTTGCCGAAGCTGCGGTCGACGGGGGGCCGGGCGGCGACGTCGGCGGGCTTGTTGACGTGGGTCGGGCTTTCCCCGTGGCAGCTGGTGCAGGTCGGCGTGCGGTTGTCCGCTTTCGTGCCGTGCTTGGTGCGGCCGATGGAGAGAACCGGGTAAGCCTCGGCTTCGTCGTGGCAGCGGGTGCAGACCGCGTCGCCCTTGAGCACCAGATCCGGGCGCGGCGCGCGCGTCGTGGCGGCCTGCGCCTGGGCGAGCGTGGTCGCGGAAGAAGGAGCGGAAGGAGCGGAATAGGATTGAGCGTGAGCGCTTCCCGTTAAGAGAAAAAACGCTAACGCCGACAACAATATTTTGGCCGAATCGCTGACCATCAGGCCCCCGAGCAGCCCCTCGCTTAGCGTGTCGGCCCCGCAGCCGACCCCTGAAATTGCATGTGCCGGTCGGGTCCAGTAAAGAACAGAATGCCTGGAAAAAACCCCATTATTCGTTTTTGTTTCTGGCTAGGGTCCGGACTCAATTGGCCCACCATACTACGGCGGCGGCCAAGAACACGCCGGAGAGGAAGACGTCGGCGCGTTTGTCGTAACGGGTGGCGATCCGCCGGAAGTCCTTGAGACGACAGAACATG
>VGZQ01000032.1 GCA_016872535.1 Rhodospirillales bacterium
ACCGGCGCGGGACGCACCGCCACGTCCCGGTAAAGCTCGACCAGCACGCCGCCGCCGCCGACCGCGATCGCCGGCCCGAAGTCGGGATCGATGCGCGCGCCGACGAACAACTCGGCGACCGGCTTCATCATTTCCTGAACCAAAAAACCGAGCCAGACGCTGCGGCTTTGGGCCGCCGCCATCGCCTCGGCGGCGGCGCGCACCTCTTCTTCCGAACGGAGGTTGACTTTCACCAACCCGGCGTCGGACTTGTGCAGCATGTTCGCGACCATGCCTTTGAGCACCACCGGAAAACCGAGGGCGCGGGCGGCGATGGCCGCGTCCATAGGCGTAGCAACGAGAGTTTGGCGCGGGCCGCGAATGCCGTAAGCTTCGATCACGGCGCGGGCCTCGTATTCGGCCGGCGCGCGCCCGGCGGGCAGACCCTTAAGTCGGCGCTCGGCCTCGCGCTTCTCGCTGGCCGAGCCGCCCCCGACCACGGGCGCGGGTTCCGTCGTCGCCCAGCGCAAATAACGCGCAAGCGCGAACAGCCCTTCCTGGGTGCCGCGCAGGCAGGGAACGCCCGCCGCCGACGCGGCCTGGGCATAGACGGGGTGGGTTTCGCCAGCCAAGTTGGAAATCGCGACCAGCGGCTTGCCCGCGTCCTTCGCCCCGCGCGCGACCGCGCCGAGGAGATTGGCGTAACGCGCGGCTTGCTGCGGGCCGAGACCGTGGGGTGAATCCTGCAACAATGCCAACAGGCCGACGTCCTCCTGCCGGCCGAGGGCGAGCGCGCAGCGCTCCGCCACGCTCGCGTCGTAAAGCCCGGCCCAGGTGAGATCGAGCGGATTGGCGATATGCGCGTAAGGCGGCAGCAGCGACGCGATTTCGTCCTTTGCCGTCGTCACCGGCGCGAAGGTCAGTTCCGCAGGTTCGGCGTTGTCGAGGGCGAGCGCAATCTCGCCGCCGGAAAGACTCAGCATGGCGACGCCGGAAGCCTTGGGCGCCTCCGGCAGCGCCGCCGCGAGGGCGGTCGTTTCGATCAATTCGTCCAGCGTCGATACTTGAATAATTCCGGCGGCGGCGAACGCGGCGCGGCACACTTCGTCGCTGCCGGCGAGCGCGCCGGTGTGGGCACGCACCGCTTCGCGCCCGCGCTCGGACCGGCCGGTCTTGAGCACGATCATTGGCTTGGCCAACATGCGCGCGCGACGGGCGACGGCGATGAACTTGGCCGGATTGCGGAGTTGTTCGAGAAAGACGACCAGAACCTTGACCGCCGCATCCTCGACCAAGGCTTCGAGGAAGTCGGCCGCCGTAGTCACCGCCTCGTTGCCCGAGGTGATGACGTGGCTGAAACCGATGCCGCGCGCCGCGTTCAAGAGCGCGATCGCGATCGAGCCGCTGTGCAGGACGGCGGCGACGACGCCGCGAGGCACCGCGTCGGGCAGCGAGGTGCCGAACAGCGCCGCCCGCCCGGCGAAATTCAGGAACCCGAGGCAGTTGGGGCCGACCACCGCCATGCCGTACCGCGCGGCGATCTCCGCCAACTCCCGCTGCGCCACCTCGCCCGCCGGGCCGGCTTCGCCGAAACCGCTTGAGAGCACCACGGCGCCGCCTGCGCCCTTGGCACCGGCCTGGCGCAGGACATCGAGCACGGCCTCCTGCTGGATGGCGACGAACACGGCATCGAGCGGGCCGGGCACGGCCGCGACCGACGGAAACGTCCTGCGCCCGAGCAGTTCCGGCTTGTTCGGGTTGATCAAGTGAATGTCGCCCGCGTAACCGACCGCCTCGAGCGCCTTCCACGCGTTGAAGCCGGGACCGACCTTGTCGGAAGCGCCGACGATGGCAATCGAGCGGGGATTGAGCAGCCGCGCGAGCGACATCAGAGGTCTCGGAACTGGGGCGGACGCTTTTCGAGGAAAGCTTTCGGGCCTTCCGTGGCGTCGGGGTGGGCGAAGACCTGCGCGCACAATTCTTCTTCGAACGCCACCATCTCGTCCCAGCCGTGGCGCAGGTTGTAAGAGATCGCGCGACGGGTGGCGAGAATTGCCTGAGGCGAGGCCTCGGCGATACGCCCGGCGACGGCATGGGCTTCGTCCATCAGCTTGGCGCGCGGCACCACGCGGGTGATCAGGTCGAGTTCCTTGGCCTGAGCCGCGTCGAAATTGTCGCCGAGCAGGAGAATATCGAGCGCCCGGTTGCGCCCGACGAAGCGCGGCAGCCGTAACAGACCCATGCCCCAGCTCGGGATCAGGCCGAGTCGCGCGTCGCCGGCGCGAAATTTGGCGTCGTCGGCGGCGATGCGGATGTCGCACACCCAGGCGATCGCCGTGCCGCCGCCGATGCACCAGCCGTGGATCGCCGCCACCACCGGCTTCGCCAGCCCTTCGATCCGGTTGAGCAGGCGCCGCCCCGCCATGCGGAAATCCTTGGCTGCCTGGGGGTTCTTGAACTGCCCTTCCTCGCGGAGGTCGGCGCCGGCGCAAAACGCCTTTTCGCCCGCGCCAGTCAGGATCACGCAACGCACCGCCGGGTCCTTTTCGACGTCGTCGAGGATCTTGTGCAACTGGTCGAGGGAGCGCAGCGCGATGGCATTGACCGGCGGATTGTCGAGAGTAATGGTTGCCACGCGGCCTTCGCGCTCGACACGCACCAGATCCTTGGGGCTCTCGTTGCTCACGGGTTTCGTCTCCTGTCGGGGCGGAAATTTAAGTGGCGTCGCGGTCGAGGTTGTCGGGTTCGGCCCAGAACACCACCCGGCGATGAAGCGCGCGCACGACGGCATAGAACGTGAATCCCATCACCGCGAGGACAACCAGGATCGCGAACATACCGGCGATGTCCATGCTGAAATTGAGCTGCATCAGGACGTGGCCGAGTCCCTTGTCGGCGCCGATGAATTCGCCGACCAGGGCGCCGGTGATGCTGAACACGATCGCCACGTTGAGCCCGGCGAAGATGAACGGCAGGGCGTTGGGGAAGACGACGATGCGGAACGTCTGCCATTTCGAGGCCACCAGCGAATGCATCAGCTCCATTTTTTCCGATTCGATGGTGGTGAATCCGACGATGGAATTAATCAACACCGGAAAGAACGAAATGATAGTGGCGATGGCGATCTTGGAGCCGATGCCGAAACCGAGCCAGACCACCAGCAGCGGCGCGAGCGCGACCTTGGGCAGCGCCTGCAATCCGACCAAATAGGGCATCAATGCCGTTTCCACCGTCTTCGAGCGGGTGAGCAGCGCGGCGCAAACGACGCCGGCGGTAGACCCGATGGCGAAGCCGGACAACGCCTCGAGCAGCGTAACGCCAAAGTTGCCGACGATGATGCCGCCCTTGAACGCGTTCCACAAAGCGTGGGCGACCTTTGACGCGGGCGGGATCAGCAATTCAGATACGCCGAACGCACCCGGCAGAAGCTCCCACGCCAGCAGCAGCACGATTCCGGCGACCGCCGGCGGGCCAAACCGGCGTATCCTGAATCCGGACAGGGAGAACTTGATCACAGCGCCCCTCAATGGATCGTCGGCGGCAGCGCCTCGAACACGCCGCGCAACCGGCTGGTCAGCCGAACGAATTCAGGATCGGCGCGCGTCGCCGTAGTGCGCGGGCGCGGGAGGTTGACCTCGACCACCTCGGAAACGGTGCCGGGGCGCGACGACATGACGATGACGCGATCGGACAGGAACACGGCTTCCTCGATCGAGTGGGTGACCAGGATCACTGTCTTGCGGTTCGCGTTCCAGATGCGCAGCAGCTCGAGTCCCATCGCGTCGCGGGTCATGGCGTCGAGCGCGCCGAACGGCTCGTCCATCAAGAGCGTCGCCGGATCGTGCATCAGGGCGCGCGCGATCGACACGCGCTGGCGCATGCCGCCGGACAGCTCGCTCGGATACTTGTCGGCGAAACGCCCCAGACCGACGAGATCAAGTAACTCGCGGGCGCGGGCGTCGGATTGGCGCCGGTCGAAGCCGATCACCTCGGCCGGCACCAGGACGTTCTTGAGGTTGGTGCGCCACGGTAGCAGCACCGGCGCCTGAAACACCATGCCGATGTCGCGCCGCGGCCCCGCGACCCGGGCCCCGGCCATATGCACCGCGCCCTCGCTCGGTGCCACCAGGCCGGCGATGATGCGCAACAGGGTACTTTTTCCGCAGCCCGACGGGCCAACGATAGAAACGAACTCGCGCGGCGCGATCGCGAGCGAAATGTCCCGAAGCGCGCGGACGTCTTCGCCCGACCGAGTGCGGAAGTTCTTGCCGACGCCGTCGAGGCCGATGAACGGATGGCCGTCGTTCACTTGTAGCCTTTGGCCTGGGCGATCACCTTGTTGGCGTCGAAGTCGTTGACCTTGGCCAACAGCCGGTCGTTGTAATACTGCGCGACGTCTACTTTCTGCTGGATCAGGCCGCTGTCAGCGAGGAAGTTCTGGGTCGCCTCCCACTCGGCTTTGGTGAACGCGCCCCAGGTCGGCGGCGAGCGTCCCTCGACCCGATATTTGACCAGGCGCGCCTTGAGCACATGCACGGCGTCCTTGAGCGCCTGGTCCTCCGGAATGCCGGTCGGCTTCGAGGCCGGGTATTGCTGCCAGTGGATCTTCACCGCCGCTTCCGGGTTGGTGATGGTGAATAGCGCCGCCTTGGCGATGCCGCGGGCCATGGCCGTGACCGCGTCGGGGTTGGACGCGACGAAGTCCTCGTTGGCGACTAGCGCCAGACTGAGCACGTTCTTGGTCGCCTCGGTGGTGTAATGGCGGAATTGGTGGCCGAGGTTTTCGAGAATGGCATAGCCCCAATCCCAGTAGCCGAGCGCATCGACGCGATTCTCCTTCAGCGCGTGCGAGGCCTGCGGCCCGAGCCCGATCGCCACCCAGCGCACGTCCTTTTCCGGGTCGACGCCGATCGATTTCAGCATTGCCTTGGAAAACGGCACCGCGCCGCTCGCCAGACTGGTAACGCCGATCGCTTTGCCCTTGAGCTGCTTCATGTCGGTAATCGCGCTCTCCTTGGGCACCGCGATGGTGTAGATCGGCTCGCGCACGTGGTTGTAGACCGCGACCACCTTGCCGCCCTTCTGGCGAGCGATGATGAGGGGCTCCACCGTCGCCATGGTGAAATGCGCGGTGCCGGCGACCACCAGCTGCGTCGCCTGGGTCGATCCCGGAGACGGCGACACGGTGACGTCAAGGCCGCCTTCCTTCCAATAGCCCATCACCGCCGGCACGGACGCGTGCGGGGCTTCCGCCACCGTCGGCACCGGGGAGGTAAGGAGATAGGTGATCTTGGTTTGAGCGTGGGCCGCGCCGGCGGCCAGGATGGCGGCGGCGCAGACGAGCGAAACGCGGAGAATCATGACACCCCCTGAATGAATACGCGCGGAATAGCCTAGGTACGGTGCGGACGACCGTCAACGGCTTCCCGGCCGGAAGCCGGGCGTGGCAAAGTTCCGCTGCATGGAAGGTGCGCCGCTGGGCGCGCCATGCTAGAGCATAGCCCCCATGAATAATACGATTACCGTCGAAATCGCCCCCGGCGAACTGATCGACAAGATCACAATCCTGGAGATCAAGCTCGCCCGCATTACCGACGCCGCCAAGCTCGCCAACGTGCGGACCGAACTGGAAACGCTGATGCTCGCCCGCGACGCGGCCATCGTATCCACGCCCGAATTGACCGCCGACGCGGCGGCCTTGAAACGCGCCAACGAGACCCTGTGGGACGTGGAAGACCGCATCCGCGATTGCGAACGCGCCAAGGATTTCGGGCCGCGCTTCGTCGAACTCGCCCGCTCGGTTTACATCACCAACGACGAACGGGCGCGGATCAAGCGCCGGATCAACGAACGGCTCGGCTCGCGCCTGGTCGAGGAAAAGTCCTACGCGAGCTATTGACCGCTCGCGCCCGCCCCGCCCCATCCTCCATGAGCGCCGCCCTCCGCATCCTCGACGGCCTGCTCGCCTGGGAACGCCGCCAGGCGCGCCGCGGGGCGTCGCCGTCGGGCGTTCTGATCGTCGCCGCCGGCGGGCTCGGCGATGCGGTGCTGCTCGCGCATGTCTTTCCGCGTTTCGCGGCGCTGGCGCGCGCGGAGGAGCGGGTGTTTCTCGTGCTGCGCCAGGACGCGGCCAAGATGGGGTTCCTGTTCGGGCGTCTGGCCGAGGTGCATGCGGTCGATTTTGCCCGCCTACGCAGGGACTGGCGCTATCGCCGCGCCAAACTGAAGGAGATGCGCGCGCTCAACGCGCGCCTCGCCGTCAGCGCCGATTATCTCCGTCACCCGTGGCTCGATGAGGCGTTACTGCTGGCGGCGGACGCGCCCGAAACGGCGGCCATGGTCGCGCGCCCGTGGACGAAATACCAAACCGACCTCGACCGTAATCGGAGCTACATCAAGCGCGTGTTCGAGAGCGGCCCGCCCAGGCGGGACAAGTTGCTGCGCTGGACGGCGTTTGCCAACTGGCTCGCGGGCCGTAATGATCCGCCGCCAAAAGCGCGACTTCAGGATGCGGAACTTCCGCCCAAAGCCGTGTCCATGACCCCGTTGATCGTCCTGCAGCCTTTTTCGGCGGTGGCGAAAAAGCAGGTTCCGCTCGAACTGTGGCGCCAGGTTATCGCCGCGCTGCCCGGCGATGCCGAGGTTCGCGTCGCCGGCGCGCACGCCGATTTCGAGCGTCATCCCGAATACCGCGCCCTGCTCGCCCCGCCGCGCGTCCGGTTCGACACCTCCACTTTCGCCGAACTGCTGCCCGCGTTGCGCGCGGCGCGGCTGGTGGTCTCCGTCGATACCGCGCTGATGCACCTCGCCATCGCCGTCGGCGCGCCGACGCTGGGCTTAGCCAGCGCGGCCTACGTCGGCGAAATCGTGCCCTACGATCCCGCCGTTATCCCCGCCCACGTGCGGTTTCTTTATGCCACCATGCCGTGCGAAGGCTGCCTCGGCGATTGCCCATTTCCGCCCGAGCGCGGCATGTATCCGTGCGTCGCCAAGCTCGACCCCGCCACTATCGCCCGCGAGGCCGCCAAGCTCTACGCCGAGGCGAATCCTTTGGTATGACTGCGGCAGGCCGAACCCACGACCGCCGAAAACGGCGCGGACGTCTACGTTAACGCGAACTCCGAATACAGACTGTCGGGAACGCCCGAAATCACGAAGCGGTCGCGGCCGCCCGTCTTGGCCTCGTAAAGAGCCTGATCCGCAGCTTTTAGCAATGCCTCGGCCAAGCCCGGGGAATTCTTCTTGGGGAAAGCGACCGTGATTCCCATGCTCGCGGTGAACGGATAGATTCCGTCGCGAGTCTTCAACTTTGCCTGCGCGCGGAATGCGGTTAGGAGCTTGTCCGCGAACGCCGGAAGGATCGCGGGTACGACATCGGGCGCGACCAGCGCGAATTCCTCGCCTCCGTACCGGGCGACGACGTCGGTCGAACGCGCGGCCGTTACCAGCGCTTCGGCGGCCAACTTGATCGCCTCGTCGCCGGTCGGATGGCCATAAGTGTCGTTGATCCGCTTGAAATGGTCGATATCGAGGATGGCGATCGCAAGCGACGATTGCCTGCGGATGGCGCGGTCGATTTCGCGACCGAAAAGATCGTCGAAACCGCGCCGGTTCCAAAGGCCGCTCAGCGGGTCGATAAGCCTGTCACGGTTAGCGGCTTCGATCTCCTCCAGCAACGCGCGCTGTGTTTCGCTGAGTTCGCGATTGTCGAGAATTATTTCGACCAGCCGCCCGAGATCCTCGAGCGAGCGTTTCTCGCTCTCGCTCATTTCCCGCGGGGACGGTGAAATTACGCACAACGTGCCGACGCAGAACCCCTCGCGGTTTTTCAGCGGCTGCCCGGCATAAAACCGAATTCTGGGCCCTCCGGTCACCAGGGGATTGTCGCAAAACCGCTCGTCAGTCACGGCATCCGGCACGACGAACGTCCGGTCGCCGTGAATGGCGTGCCCGCAGAAGGAAATGTCCCGGGGTGTTTCCGTCGCCTCCAGTCCGAACCGGGACTTGAACCACTGGCGGTCTGCGTCGACGACGCGAAACCAGAACGATTTCGGTATTGAATATCTTTTGTGCGGTTCGGGTGATGCGGTCGACATCGCCCTCGCGCGGCGTGGCGAGAAGATTCATTCGTCGAAGGGAAGCAACTCTGTCCTTGTCGTTTTCGGGTATCGGCGCTGGTATCATTTCCCACCACCTCGCAATCCCTTTCGGAAACGTCGGAAAATCATATTAAAAAAAATCCCTGGACGCCATAAAATATCGCCCTCAATACGATCGCGGCAGGCCGAGCACGTGCTCGGCGATATAGGCGAGAATGAGATTGGTCGAAATCGGCGCCACCTGATAGAGACGGGTTTCGCGGAATTTGCGTTCCACGTCGTATTCCTCGGCGAAGCCGAAGCCGCCGTGGGTCTGCAGGCACATGTCGGCCGCCGCCCAGGAGGCATCCGCCGCGAGCAGTTTGGCCATGTTCGCCTCCGGCCCGCATGGCTTGCCGTCGTCGAACAATTGCGCCGCCTTGGCGACCATCAGGTTCGCGGCTTCGGTCTGGGCAAATGCGCGCGCGATCGGGAACTGCACGCCCTGGTTCTGGCCGATCGGACGATCGAACACCCGGCGCTCCCGGGCGTAATCCCGCGCTTTCCCGATGAACCAGCGCGCGTCGCCGATGCATTCGGCGGCGATCAAGATGCGCTCGGCGTTCATGCCATCGAGAATGTAACGGAAGCCCTTGCCTTCCTTGCCGACCAGCGCGTTGGCCGGCACGCGGAGATCGTCGAAGAACACCTCGGTCGTGGCGTGGTTGAGCATGGCGCGGATCGGCTTGATGGCGAGGCCCTTGCCCCTGGCTTCGCGCATGTCGATCAGGAACACGCTCAGGCCGTCGTGCGGCTTCGGCCCCGCGTCGCGGGGCGCGGTGCGCGCCAGCAGCAGCATCAGATCGGAATGCTCGGCGCGCGAGGTCCACACCTTCTGGCCGTTGATGCGCCAGCCGTTGCCCTCGCGCATCGCGCTCGTGCGGATACGGCTGGTATCGGTGCCGCTGGTCGGCTCGGTCACCCCGAACGCCTGCAGGCGCAATTCGCCCGAGGCGATTTTCGGCAGATAGGTCCTTTTCTGTTCCTCGCTGCCGTGGCGGAGAATCGTGCCCATGATGTACATCTGGGCGTGGCCGGCGGCGCCGTTGCAGCCGCTTTTCTGGATTTCCTCCAGGATCGCCGTCGCCTCGCGCAAACCGAGACCGCTGCCGCCGTAAGTCTCGGGGATCAGCGCGGCAAGGAATCCGGCTTCGGTCAGCGCGCGGATGAATTCCTCGGGGTAGGCCCGTTCGGCGTCGAGTTTGCGCCAATAGGCGCCGGGAAAGCGCGCGCACACCGCGCGCACGGCGGCCCGGATTTCGGGATAAGTTTCGTCGGCGGCGTCGGCGTTGATGGGCGCGGACACGGCGGTTGTTTCCCCCCTTGGGGCGCGCCATGTTCTAGCAGCAACCGCGCGGGAGACAAAGCGCGATGAACTACGGTTTGCTCGCCGATGCGCTGGGGCTGATCCACGCCGGGTTCGTCCTGTTCGTGGTGGGCGGGCTTGTGGCGATCCTGGCCGGCTGGCGGCTCCGCTGGCGCTGGACCGAGCGCGTCGCGTTCCGCGTCGCCCACCTCGCCGCCATCGGTTTCGTCGTGCTGCAAACCTGGCTTGGCCAGTTTTGCCCGCTGACGCTATGGGAAAATCAGCTTCGCCACCTCGCCCGCCAGGAAGGCGTCGGCGAGAGCTTCATCGCCTATTGGCTGGAACGTTTGCTCTACTGGAGCTTTCCATCGTGGGTGTTTCTCGCCATCTACACCGCATTCGGCGCTCTGGTGCTGGCGACCTTCGTTTGGTATCCACCCAGGCGACGAACCATGATGCCCCATCGTCGCAACGACGAAGTATTAAAGGAGCAGGTGCCGCTGGCTGGGCGACGAGTGCTCGAGGTCGGGTGCGGCGACGGCGCGCTGGCGCGCCTGATGGCGCGCGAGGGTGCGCAAGTGATCGGCGTCGATAACAACCCGGCCCAACTCGCCAAGGCCGCCGCGCCCCGAGAGGGGCGCAATACGATGAGCGCGGCGGGATTCGCCGCCGCAACCGCCGAGCCCGCCGTGGACTACGTGAAGGCCGCGGGCGAGAAATTGCCGTTCCCGGATGGAATGTTCGATGCGGTGGTGATCTTTAATTCACTGCACCACATCCCGGTCACGGCGCAGGGCGCCGCGCTGACGGAAGCCGCCCGCGTCCTCAAGTCCGGTGGCCTCGTCTACGTGGTCGAGCCGATCGCCGAAGGCGCCAACTTCGAACTGACCCGGCCGGTCGACGACGAAACCGAGGTGCGCGCCGCCGCCCAGGACGCGATTCGAAGCGCGCTCGCCAAGGGCCTGTTCCGTCAATTGCGCGAAACTTTTTACGTCCACGCGGTACTCGCGGAAAATTTCGAGAAGTTCGCCGAGCGCATGATCCGGGTTGATCCCGCGCGCCGGCCGGCCATCGAGCGCCGCGAGGCCGAGTTGCGCGAACGCTTCCACCGCTTGGGACGGCCCGACCCCAAGGGCATGGTGTTTGACCAGCCCATGCACGCCCATCTCCTGACGCGTGGGAAATTCTCCGCGCGTAACGAATAAATGGCGCGCCCAACAAGGGCGCGCGGGGCTTGAGCGGCCGTCCCCGGACGGGCATGATCCGGCCTCCCCCTTCCCGGAGGACCGTCATGGCCAAAGCGAAAAAGCAGAAATCCACGCGCGCAACAAAGGCGAAAAAGCCCGCGCGCTTGTTCGTGATCCCCGCGCCCGCGGCGCCGACACTGCCGATCGCCGGAGAAAAAGAGCGATTTCCGGTCCGGCGCATCTATTGCGTCGGGCGCAACTACGCCGAGCACAGCCGCGAGATGGGCCACGACCCGACGCGCGAACTGCCGTTCTTTTTCACCAAGGACACCTACAGCCTGGTCGCGGGCAACGGCACGTTCCCCTACCCGCCCTTGAGCAACGACGTGCACCACGAAATCGAGCTGGTCGCCGCCATCGGCAAGGCGGGCAAGGACATCCCGGCGGAGAAAGCGTTAAAGCACATCTACGGCTACGCCGTCGGCCTCGACATGACCCGGCGCGATTTGCAGGGCGAGGCGAAGAAAACCGGCCGGCCGTGGGAAGTGGGTAAGGCGTTCGACAAGGCCGCTCTTTGCTCGAAGATCCGGCCCGCGACTAAGAGCGGCCATCCCAAGAAGGGGCTGGTCTGGCTCAAGATCAACGGCAATTTGCGCCAGAAGGGAGACATTTCCGAGATGATCTGGAACGTGCCGGAAATTGTGATGCATCTTTCCAGGCTCTTTCCGCTGGCGCCGGGCGATCTTATCTTTACCGGCACGCCCGCCGGCGTCGGGCCGGTCAAGAAGGGCGACGTGCTCGAAGGCGGCGTCGACGGTATCGCGACATTGAAGGTGCGGGTGGTCTGAACGCGGGCGCCGCGCGAAAGACGGACCGGGCGTTCCGCCCGGAATCCGCCCAGCCGCCATCCTCGCCGAGGCAGCCATGCGACCGCGCAATATCCTTTTCCTGTGCACGCACAACTCCTCGCGATCGATTCTCGCCGAAGCGATCCTGAACGCCAAGGGCGCAGGCCGCTTCCGCGCCTTTTCCGCGGGCAGTTCTCCGAAAGGCGCGCCGAACCCGTTCGCGCTCAAGCTCCTTGTCGAAAGGGGCCATCCCACCGGACAACTTCGGTCGAAATCCTGGGAGGTCTTTTCGACGCCGGACGCACCCCGGATGGATGCCGTCATCACCGTTTGCGACGACGCCGCCGGCGAAATCTGCCCCGTATGGCCGGGACGACCGATGACCGCCCACTGGGGCATTGCCGATCCATCCGCCGTCGCAGGCGACGATGCCGTTCGTGTCCGGGCGTTCGCGCGGGCATATGCGCAAATCGAACAACGCATCGACCGACTCCTCGCCTTGCCGAGCGATCTGGATGGTGGGCCTTTCGCCGAGGCATTGAGACGAATCGGGGCTTCCTCGGAAGGAGCGACGTCCCGAACGAAGTCGGAAGGATACTGAACCCCGCGCGCGACGGCCCGAAATCAATACCGCCGTGCAATCTTGGCGTTGGGCGCGGCATATTGGAGCATCTTGCCGGCGCGCACCTCCATCGCGTCGCGCGGCTTCAGGCGGCGCGCCTGAGCCGGCGTCAGCAGAGGGTAATGCCGAATGTCGTCGAGCGCTTCGGCGACTTCCCAGCAATCGGTGCCGTTGGTGACCCAAAGCCCGGGATCGAAGCGACGCAAATCGAAGGGGCGCGAATAATTGCGGAGCGTCTTGTGCTCCCCGATCACGTACTCGTGGAAATACGAAAGCGCCAATTCGCGCAAGGAGCGGTAAATCGGGTCGCGCCAGCGCAGCCAAACGTGATTGCTCTTGGATATGGCGCCCCAACAGTGGTTGCGCCGGAACAGGGCCACCACGTGGTCGTCATCGCCGTGCGCCTGGAAATCCATCAGCAGCGGCGGCTGGCCCTGAAGCCAGAGCGTGCACGCCGCCACAAACGCGCCTTCGATGCAATGCGCCCGGCCACGACGCAGGGTCTCGGCGACCGACCAGCAGGAGTCGCCCTCGGGCTCGAAGTTGGTCGGCAGGGCGCTGACGAAATCCTGGGTGTCCTCGGGCGTCCCGAGGCGCGCGAGCGTGCGGGCCTCGGCGTATCCAAGGCCGAGCTTAAGTGCGCGCGCAAGCCGTCCGTTCATGGCGCGCGGCGCTTTCATCGAGCGCGTATCCGGAACCAGCAATTGATGGCAGCCTCCGCGGTTTCCCAGAGCGTGATCGTCTTGCCGGCCTCGGCCGCCGCGCGCGCTCCGCTCGATACTCCGTACCTCAGGACCTAACCCTGCGTCAGACCCCACTTGCGCAAGCTCGCGGGCGTGATCCGGGTGAACAAGTCAACGTCGATGCTCATGAGCTGGAACAACCATTGGCGCAGCGTCGCCGGAAGGCTTTGCCCCTCGCGGTAGGATCCTGCGTCGTAGGCGTCCATGATGTCCCGCACCTCGTCGAGCAGGCGGCGGTGCGTTTCGCGCCGCTGGGCGAAAGCCGGATACTTCTGGTCGCGCATGATCTTTTCTTCGAGCGCGAAATGGGCGGTGGCGAGGGTGTGAAAGTCGGCCAGCGTGTCGGCGATGCGGATCGGATCCGCTTTGGCGACGATCAGCTCGTGAATATCGTTCAGCAATTGCACCAGCCGGCGGTGCTCGTGGTCGATCCCGGCGACACCGGTTTCCAGGTTTGCATCCCAGTCGATGTAGGGCATGAGAGTTCTCCCGTGTTAGCCGTTTAAACCTCCACCGTCTTGCCGTCCTCGGCCGCCTCGTAGGGAAGGCTGCCCGCGCGCGCGAGCATGTCCGGGCTCATGTGGGTGAGGATCAACCGCTTGGGTGCGATTTCCGGCAAGTGCTCGACCAGCGTCTTGAAATCCAGGTGCTGGGTGATCGCCCTATCGTAAAAATACGTCTCGGCGATGAAAAGATCGGCGCCGCGCCCGGCCGCCGCTAGACCTTCGCTCCAGGAGCCGTCGCCCGAATAGGCAACGATCCGGCCCCCGACTTCGAGGCGGAGCGCGTAGCACGGCGCCCCGGCCGAATGATCCGCGGGAAACGGCGTGACCGCGTAAGGGCCACGCCGGAAGGCTTCGCCGACCTTCAGTTCGGCGAATTCGAGCGGAAATTTGTAGGGTTTCCCGGCCGCCCCGGGGAATAGGCATTCGAGGGTGTCGTTGACGCGCTTTTCGGTGCCGGGCGGGCCCGCGACCAGGAGCGGCGCCGCGCGCCGGCTGGCGAGCCGGGCGTCGAGCAGCAGGAACGGCACGCCGCCGAAGTGATCGCCGTGCAGGTGGGTGAGGAAGATGGAATCGATCGAATTGGGATCGACCTCGAAACGGCGGAGCGCAACGAGCGACGACGCACCGCAGTCGATCAGGCACGCGCCTTCATCGTGGCGAACCTGAAAACAGGTGTTGAACCGCCCCCCGCTGCCGAACGCATCCCCACAGCCGATAAAGCGGACCTGGACCATCGTCGAAGGCTCAGTGCTCGCCGCCGCCCTTGAAATGGTACTGGGCGCCGGTGCGGATGCCCGAAGGCCAGCGCGCGGTCACGGTCTTGAGGCGCGTATAAAAGCGAACTCCTTCGGGGCCGTGGATGTGGTGATCGCCGAAGAGCGACGCCTTCCAGCCGCCGAAACTGTGATAAGCGACCGGCACCGGGATCGGCACGTTGACGCCGACCATGCCGACGTTGATCCGGCCGACGAAGTCGCGCGCCGCGTCGCCGTCGCGGGTGAAGACCGCGACGCCGTTGCCGTATTCGTGGTCGCGGACCAGGCCGAGGGCGTCCTCGTAGTTTTCCGCGCGCACGACCGAGAGCACGGGGCCGAAAATCTCCTCGCGGTAGATTTTCATGCTCGGTTTGACGTGATCGAACAGGCAGCCGCCGAGGAAGAATCCCTTTTCGTAGCCCTGCAGCTTGAGCCCGCGCCCGTCGACGGCGAGCCTGGCGCCCTCCTTCAACCCCGAATCGATCAGCCCAAGAATCTTGTCGAGGCTTTGGCGTGTGACGATCGGGCCCATTTCCGCCTGCGAGTCGGTGTAGGGCGCCACTTTCAGGGCCTGCACGCGCGGGATCATGCGGCGGACGAATTCGTCGGCGGTTTCGCGTCCGACCGGAACCGCGACCGAGATCGCCATGCACCGCTCGCCCGCCGAGCCGTAAGCGGCACCCATGGCGGCGTCGACCACCTGATCCATGTCGGCGTCCGGCATGATCACCATGTGGTTCTTGGCCCCGCACAACGCCTGTACCCTTTTGCCGTGGGCGCAGCCGGTGGTGTAGATGTAGCGCCCGACCGCGGTCGAGCCGACGAAGCTCACCGCCTGGACGACGGGATCGGCGAGCAGGGTATCGACCGCGACCTTGTCGCCGTTGACGAGGTTGAGGACGCCGTCGGGAAGCCCCGCGTCCTTGGCGAGTTCCATGACCCGAAGCGTGACCGAGGGATCGCGTTCAGACGGCTTGAGCACAAAGGTGTTGCCGCAGGCAATCGCGACCGGGAACATCCACATGGGCACCATCGCCGGAAAATTGAACGGCGTGATGCCGGCGACCACGCCCAGGGGCTGGCGCAGCGAAAAACTGTCGACCGCGGTCGCGACCGAATCCGAGAATTCGCCCTTGAGGAGCTGCGGGATGCCGCAGGCGAATTCGACCACTTCGAGGCCGCGGGTCAGTTCCCCCTTGGCGTCGGGAAGGGTTTTGCCGTGCTCGGCCGAGAGCATGGGCGCAAGCTCGTCCATGTGCCTGTAAAGAAGCTCGCGCAGGCGGAACATGGCTTGCGCCCGGCGCGCGGGCGGCGTCGCCGCCCAGGCGGGGAAGGCGCGGGCCGCGGCCGCGATCGCCGCCCTGACTTCGTCCGCGTCGGCCAAGGGCACTTGCGCCGCCACCTCCCCGGTTGCGGGGTTGTAGACGTCGGCGAAGCGCCCGCTTTTTCCCGCGACGCGCTTGCCGTCGATGAAGTGGGAGAGTTGCTTGGGCATATCCGATTCCTTCCACGCCTTGGCCGTTGGATACTCCGCCGCGCCGCCCGGCGCAAGCTTCCCTCGCCGTCAGCCCAGGCCCTTCCACGGCACCGCCCGATGTTCGACCCAGCGCATCAGGAGATCGAACAAATAGGCGATAACGCCGATCACGACGATGCCCATGATCACGACGTCGGTGCGGAGAAAGTTGGAGGCATTGAGGACCATCTGTCCCAGCCCGGCCGTCGCCGCCACCATTTCGGCCGCGACCAGCGTCGTAAAACCGAAGCCGACCGCGATCCGCATGCCGGTAAGAATTTCCGGCATTGCCCCGGGAATGATCACGTACCGGATGACCTGCCCATGCGACGCGCCCATCGAATACGCCGCGTTAATCTGCTCGACCGCTACCGATCGCACGCCAGCGCGCGCGGCCATCGCCAGCGGCGCGAAGCAGGCGAGATAGATCAGGACGACCTTGGCCGTCTCCTCGATCCCGAACCAGATTACGATCAACGGCAAATAGGCGAGCGGCGGCAGCGGACGGTAGAATTCGATCGGCGGGTCGAAAATGCCGCGCATGACGCGCGACACGCCCATGGCGATGCCGATCGGTACGGCAGTGACTACCGCGAGCATGAGCGCGGCGAAGACACGGTACAGACTCCAGCCCAAATGCTCGGTCAGGGGCTTGCCGCCCTGAATATCGCCGCGCCAGGCGGAAACGAAACTGGTGAACACCTTCTCCGGGGTCGGCAGGAACAAATCGCGGATCCAGCCCATATGGGTTGCCACCCACCACAACGCGAACAGCACCGCGATGCTGACAACGCTGATGGCCGTGCTCGATCCTTCGCCGGGCAGGCTGTGGCCCTTGACGGTCTTGAGGGCGGATTTCCGATCGTCGGGCGCCGTCATGACGCCGCCTGGTTGGCTTGGCCCGGCGCGGCGTAGATCACCTGCAGAACCTCCTCGCGCAAGCGGATGAAATCGGACGACGCCTTGACCTGCCGGGCGTTCCGGCACTCGATAAAACGGCGGCCGAAGTCGATCTTATAACGATGCGCGATACGCCCGGGCGAGGGTGTCATCACCACCAATTCGGTCGCTAGGAACAACGCCTCCTCGACGCTGTGGGTGATGAAAAAGAACATCTTGTTCGACGTATGCCAGAGATCGAGGATCAATTCCTGGATCTGCTCGCGGGTCAGGGCGTCGAGCGCCCCGAGCGGTTCGTCCATCAGCATGACTTCCGGGTCGGAGGCGAACGCCCGCGCCAGCCCGACGCGCTGCTGCATGCCGCCGGAAATCTGGTAGGTGGGCGCGTCGGCGAAATTCTCGAGACCGACCAAGCGCAGTTTTTCGAGCGCGATCCGCCGGCGCGCGTCCTTGGCCATGCCGCGCATGCGCAGGCCGAATTCGACGTTCTCGATCACCGACAGCCAAGGCATCAGCGCGTGTTTCTGGAACACCACGCCGCGATCCGCGCCCGGGCCGGATACCGGCCGGCCGTCGAGCACGATCTCCCCGGCCGACGGTTGCAGGAATCCGGCAATGCACGACAACAGCGTCGTCTTGCCGCACCCGGATGCGCCGAGAGCAACCACGAAATCGCCGGGGTTGAGGCCGAGGTCGACCGCCGATAACGCGAGCGTGCTGGCACCGCGCCGGCCGGCGTAATTGACGCTGACGTTGCGGATTTCGAGCTTGCTCATGGACTTCCTGGGTCCACCCGGATGTTCGCCGCAGCACCCGCGTCGCAGCCGGGGCCGGCCGCAAGGCGGGAGGACGATCACCCCCGCCTTGCGTCAACCCAGATCGGCACGCGCTAAAATGCCGACGAACCCGTTATTTCGCGGCCTCCTGCGCGTACGACGGATTCACGGCGACCGCATAATCCGGCAGGGTCTTTTCGATCTGCTTCTGCGCAAGCTGGAACGCCGCCGTTGCCGCTAGCGCCTTGGCCGCGACGCCGTCCTTGCCGCCGCCCAACCATTTGGGCGAGGCCTGTTCGGCGGCGGTCGGGAAGCGATAGAGCGCCATCGCCGCCAACACGTCCTCTGGCTTCGAGCCGGACCACTTGGCAATGGCCTTGACCTCGGCCGAGTCCTTGGTCCATTTCGCGCCATTCTTGCGGTAGTTGTCGTCGGCGCTGGCCATGATCTTGACGAACTTGACCATGAAGTCGCGGTTGGCCTTGGACCAACCGGTATTCGCGACATAGCCGTCGAAAGTCGCCTTGCCGGTATCGGCGGTGATCTTGCCCGAGCTGATGATCACCTTGCCGTCCTTCTTGACCTCGGCCAACACCGGATCCCAGATGAACGTGGCGTGGATGTCGCCGCGCTGCCAAGCCGCGCGCACTTCCGGCGGGCGCATGTTCAGCATCTGCACCTCGGCCGGATTGATCTTGGCGTGCTCGAGCGCGACGATGGTATGGAAGTGGGTCGTCGAGTTGAACGGCATGGCCACTTTCTTGCCTTTGAGATCGGCGAGCGTGTTGATGCCCGAGCCGTTCTTGGCGACCAGCGCCTCAGCGTCGCCAATGTCGTCCAGGATCCAAAACAGTTCCAGCGGCTCGCCGCGCGAGATGGCCGCGGCGATGGGGGCGGAGCCGACTTCGCCGATCTGCACGGCGCCTGAAGCCATCGCCTTGATGACCTCACCGCCGCCGCCAAACTGCTTCCAATTGATCTTGTAGCCAGTCGCCTTCTCGATTTCCTTCGCTTCCTGGGCGATCCGGTAGGGAACCACCATATCCTGATAGCCGATGGTCACTTCCTTGGCTTGGGCGTGCGCATCGTGCGCCGCCATGGCCATCGCGATGCCGGCCACTGCCACCAGTACTCCACGCGTGATGTTACGCATTCGAGTCTCCCTGTTTCTGGAAAAAGGACGGACACGATTGGGTGATGTCGTCCGCCCTTGTTGGCCTCCGACTTTAACTGTTCCGAAAAGCGCAATCTCTGTCAACGCCAAGCGCTCGCGCCCTCACACCTCCTTCATCGTTTTGCGGATGATGTCGACGATCTGGTCGACATGCTCGCGCTTGGCGACGAACGGCGGCGCGAGGATACCGGCATCGCCGGTGCATTTGACGTGCAGGCCGTTGGCGAACAGCTGCTTCTGCAGCGCGGTGCCGCGCGCGCCCGGCGTCTTGCCCGGCTCGATGTCGAAGCCGGCAATGAGGCCGTAGCCGCGGATGTCGGTGATGCCGGGCGTTCCCTTGAGCGAAAACACCGCGTCCAGGAAATAAGGCGACAGTTCGGCCGCGCGCTGGAACAACCCCTCGCGCTCATAAATGTCGAGGGTGGCGAGCGCGGCGGCGCATGCCGCCGGGTGGGCCGAGTAGGTGTAGCCGTGGAACAACTCGATCGCGCCCTGGGGCGCGGCGTTGACGATGGTGTCGTAGATTTCCTCCTTGAGGATCACGCCGCCCATCGGCTGCGCGGCGTTGGTGATCGCCTTGGCGAAGGTGATCATGTCGGGCTTGACGCCGAAGCTCTGCGCGGCGAAGGCCTTGCCGGTGCGCCCGACGCCGGTGATCACCTCGTCGAACACCAGCAGGATGCCGTGCTTGTCGCAAATCGCGCGCAGCCGTTCGAGGTAGCCCTTGGGCGGAATCAGCGCGCCAGTCGAGCCGGCGATCGGCTCGACGAAGCAGGCCGCAACGTTGGAGCCGCCGTAAGTATCGCAGATGCGCTGCAGATCGTCGGCCAGTTCCGCGCCTTTGTCCGGCTGGCCCTTCGAAAATCGGTTCTCGGCCAGCCAGGTGTGGCGCATGTGGACGACGCCGGGAAGCAGCACGCCGAAGGCTTCGCGGTTCTTGACCATGCCCTGAAGAGAGGTGCCGCCGAAGTTGACGCCATGGTAGGCGCGCTCGCGTGCGACGAAGCGCACCCGATGGCCTTCGCCCTTGGCGCGGAAATAGGCGAGCGCGATCTTCATGGCGCTGTCGACCGCCTCGGACCCCGAGTTGCCGAAGAACACGCGATTCAAGCCTTCGGGCGCCATGTGGGCGATGCGGCGCGCGACCTCGAACGAGGACGGATGGGCGAGCTGGAAATGGGGGGTGAACTCCACTTCGGTCAACTGCTTGGCCACAGCTTCGGCGATTTCCTTGCGCGCGTGTCCGGCGGCGCAGCAGAAGAGTCCCGACGAGCCGTCGAGAATTTTTTCGCCCTTGTGGTTCCAGTAATGGACCCCCTCGCCGCGCACGATCAGGCGCGGATTCGCCTTGAAGTCGCGGTTGGCGGTGAAGGGCAGAAAATGGTGTTCGAGGGTGTTGACGGCGTAACCCATGGGGAACCTCGGCGGCAACGTTGCGGGAATGCTTCGACGGCGATTCCGCCCGCCCGGACCCCTCGGGTCAAGGCGAAAGTTACGCCGTATCCGAACGCCCTATTTCCGCCCGTAATGATCCTCAAGGCGGACGATGTCGTCTTCGCCGAGGTAATCGCCCGACTGCACCTCGATCAGGTGGAGGGGCTCCCGCTCGGCGTTCTCCAGGCGATGACGCACGCCCTTGGGGATGTAGGTCGACTGGTTGGCCGTCAGTGAAAAAATTTCGTCCCCGCGCGTGATGCGCGCCTTGCCCGACACCACCACCCAATGCTCGGCGCGGCGATGGTGGTACTGGAGGCTGAGAGCCGCGCCGGGCTTGACCGTAATCTGCTTGACCTGGAAGCCGTCGCCGAATTGAAGCGAGCGGTAGCTGCCCCACGGGCGATGCACGGTCATGCGGGACGAACGCGCCTGGCCCGCGATCAGGGGGGCAAGCGCCCTTACGTCCTCGGCCCGCGCCCGCGGCGCGACCAGCACGGCGTCCTCGGTCGCGACCACCACCAGATCGCGCACCCCGACCGCGCCGAGCGCCGGCCCGTCGCTCGACAAAAACGAGCCGGAAACGTCGTGCAGCGCGACCGGCCCCTGGCGCACGTTGCCGCGCGCATCGCGCCCGCCCGCTTCCCACAAGGCGGCGAAGGAGCCCGCGTCCGACCAGTCCATATCGACCGGGATCACGGCGGCGCGCCGGGTGCGTTCCATCACCACGGTATCGACGGCGCCCGGCTTGGCGGCGGCGAAGGCTTTCGGGTCGAGCCGGAAGAAATCGAGATCGGCCTTTCCCTTCGCGACCGCCCGCCGGGCCAGCGCCGCTGTTTTCGGCGCGAGGCGATCGAGTTCGGCGAGAAAAACACCCGGCGCAAAGAGAAAAATTCCCGCGTTCCAATAGACGCCGCCCTTGGCGAGCAGAGCCTTGGCCCTGCCGAGCTTAGGTTTTTCGATGAAACGATCGACGGCGTGCGTGCCTCTCGATCCCTTGATCTGTGCGCCGGCCGCGATGTAGCCGTAACCGGTGTGCGGCCCCTTGGGTTCGATTCCGAACGTCACCAAATGACCGTCGGCTGCGATGGGCGCCGCCCGCGCCACCGCCCGACGGAACGCGCCCACCTCGCCGATCACATGATCGGACGGCAGCACCAGCATCAAGGCCTTCGGATGGCGCGAGGCGACGAACGCGGCGGCGGCCGCGCACGCGGGCGCGGTGTTGCGCGCGCACGGTTCCAGCATAACCGCCAGCGGCGCGCGCTTGACCGCGCGCAACTGCTCAGCGATCAGGAACCGATGCTCGTGATTGGCGACCACCAACGGCGGACGAAAAGGCTTGCCCGCCACCCGGCAGAGGGTTTCCTGGAATAACGTGCGCCGAGCCGCCGTTTTGCGCGCGCCGAGCGCGGGGCCGAACTCGATGAACTGCTTCGGGCGCTCAGGCAGCGAGAGCGGCCACAGGCGGGTGCCCGCGCCGCCCGACAAAATTACCGGAACGATGGAAATAGAAATCTTGCGCACGCCGCCACTATAAGGGGGCGCGCCCTCACAGGGAATCGGGATCGACGCCGGCTCTGCGGCAGGCGGCGGCGAGCGTGTTGGCGAGCAGACAGGCGATGGTCATCGGCCCGACGCCGCCCGGCACCGGCGTGATCGCACCCGCGACCCGGACGGCCGCGTCGAAGTCCACGTCGCCGACCAGACGCTGCTTGCCGCCGTCCTCGATTCGGTTGATGCCGACATCGATTACCGTCGCGCCCGGCTTGATCCAGTCGCCCTTGACCATGCGCGCACGACCGACCGCCGCGACCAGAATGTCGGCGCGGCGGCATTCGTCGGCGAGATCGCGGGTCTTGGAGTGGGCGATGGTGACCGTGCAGCTTTCGCCGATCAGAAGCGCCGCCATCGGCTTGCCGACGATGTTGGAGCGCCCGAGCACCAGCGCGCGGGCGCCCGCGAGCGAGCCAAGCGTGTCCTTCAGCAGCATCAGGCAGCCGAGCGGCGTGCACGGCACCATGGCGTCGCCGGCGCCGGTCGAAAGCTTGCCGACGTTGACCACGTGGAAGCCGTCGACATCCTTGGCCGGGTCGATGGCGAGCAGCACCGTGTCGGCGTTGATCTGCTTGGGCAGCGGGAGTTGCACCAGAATTCCGTGCACGCCTTCGTCGCGGTTCAAACGATCAATCAGCGCGAGCAGCTCGGCCTGCGACGTTTCCGCCGGTAGGCGATGCTCGAAGCTTTCCATGCCCGCCTCGACCGTCTGCTTGCCCTTGTTGCGGACGTAGACCTGGCTTGCAGGATCCTGGCCGACCAGAACGACCGCCAGCCCCGGACGCACGCCCTTGCGCGCGACCAGATTGGCGACCTTCTTGGCGGTGCGGGCGCGCAAGCTTTCGGCGAAGGCCTTGCCGTCGATCAAACGGGCGGTGGCGGTCATGGTCGAATTCCCGTCTCGGGGTGGATAAGAAGACCGCCGGAGTATGCACGGTGGACGCCCGTCGACAAGACCGACGGTTTTATCGCCCGATCAAGGATGGCTATGCCGATCGGCCGGCATCGGCGATACTCGGCGCCATGCCGAGTGCCGATCAATCTCCCGCTCCACCTGAACCGCCTCTCCAGCCCTATCCGGATCGTCCACGCGCTTTTTTCGGCGGGCTTTGGGAGGCCGTCGGTTTGCCGACCGCGGTGATGTCTTCGTCGGCGATCGGCTTCGGTTCGTTCGCGCGCGAAGCCGGATTTCCGGCGGAATTGACCGTGCTGTCGGTCTTCACGGTCTGGGGCATGCCCGGGCAAATCGCGATGGTCGAGCTGTTCGCGGCCGGGGCCGCGCTGCTGCCGATCGCGGTCGCGGCAGCCGGCGCCAATGCCCGCTTCCTGCCGATGACCGTGTCGCTGTTTCCGATGCTCAAGGGCGGATTCAAACCGTGGGCCTGGGCCTATTTGCTCGCCCATTTCGTCTCGGTCAATACTTGGATTGCGCTGATGCGGCGGGGACCGTCGTTGCCGCTCGATCAGCGCGCGCCCTACTTCGCCGGTTATTCGCTGTTCATGATTATCTCGGGCGCGGTCGGGGCGACACTTGGATTCGCCCTCGCGGGAGTCCTGCCGCGCCCGTTGACGCTAGGTCTCGTTTACCTGAGCCCGGTCTATTTTTTGATGGTCTTCGCCGGCGTGCGCGAACGCGGCGGCATCATCGCCGTGCTGATCGGGGTCGGGGCGGGTCCGCTGTTGCATCTCATCTCGCCCGATTGGGGCGTGCCGGCAACCGGCGTGATCGGCGGCACCCTCGCATTCCTGCTCGATCGCAAGGTGCTGCGCCGTGAGTGAAACCGGCCCCGTCGTCGCCTTGATCGCCGCCAGCGCCGCGACCTATATCTGGCGCGGGATCGGCGCGGCATTGGCGAAGCGGATCGGCGTCGGCGGCGATGCGTTCGTGTGGTTTTCCTGCATCGCCTACGCGATGCTCGCGGCGCTGATCGCGCGGGTAATTCTCTTGCCGGGCGGAGCGTTGAGCGAAACCCCGTTTGTCGATCGGGTGGCCGCGACCGTGTTCGGGTTGGCGCTCTTCTTCGCCTTTTGCCGGCACGTGTTCATCGGCACGTTCGCCGGCGTTATCGCCTTCGTCGCCCTCGCCTACGCGCGCGCCGAGGGATGGCTGTAGGCGCCGCTCAGCCCTGGCTCCACTCCAGCGCCAGATAAGTGAAGATGGCTTCCGCTTCGCGGATGCGCTCAACCACGCAGTATTCGTCGGTCTGGTGGGCGAGTTCCGGCTCGCCCGGTCCCAGGATCACGGTCGGCGGGCGCCCCAATGCCGGCGTCAAAAACGCGGCGTCGGTGAAATAGGTCGCGGCGCGCACGTCGGCCTTGACGCCGGTCGCCTTCTCGACCGCAGTGTAGACTTGGCGCATCCAGGGATGGCCGGGGTCGGTCCAAACGCCCTCGACGTCGATGAACGGCTCGACCTCGACTTCGGAGCCGAGATAGGTGGCGAGGGTACTTCGGACCGCGTCGTGGCGCTGGCCGGGAATGGTACGGATATCGATGCCGATTTCCGCCTGATCGGGCACCGAATTGACGTTGAGCCCGCCCTTGATGGTGCCGACGTTGAGGGTCGGCGCGCCCATCACCGGATGGCGGGCGACGTTGAAGTCGAAGTCGGCGAGCTGGCCGACCGCGCGCGCCGCCTTGTGGACCGCGTTGACGCCGCGCTCGGGCATCGAGCCATGGGCGGTCACGCCCCGGGTGCGCGCCTTCAACCACAGCGCGCCCTTGTGGCCGGCGTAGGCGCGATTGGCGGTCGGCTCGGCGACCACGATCGCGCCGGCGTCGCCGAGCGCGGTACCCGTGGCGGCGAGATGGGCCGCACCTTCGCAGCCGGTCTCCTCGCCCGCGGTGATGACCAGCACGGCGCCGGGCCCACGCGCCAGGTCGCGCGCCGTCACCGCCGCCGCCGCGACGAAGGCGGCGACGCCGCTTTTCATGTCGCTGGTGCCGCGGCCGTACATGCGCCCGCCGGCGATTTCGCCGGCGAACGGATCTCGCGTCCACGGCTGCGCGCCGAGCGGCACCGTGTCGATGTGACCGGTAAAGCAGAGCGGCGGGCGCGCGCCGCCGCGTCCCACCCGCGCGACCAAGCTTGCCCGACCGGGGGCGAATTCATGATAGGCGCATTTGAACCCCACGCCTTCGAGAATCCTGCCGAGCGTTTCGGCGCAGGCGCGCTCGTTGCCGGGCGGGTTGACGGTGTCGAACCCGACCAGGGTCCGGGTCAATTCGACGACATCGGGTATGGCGGCCATGGGCGAAATCCTCGACTGATAACTGCCCGAGGTTTCTCTGGGGGTCAAGCGCGGGGGCGGATGAAAACGCCCGCCGACCAACGATTCGCCGCCTACTCCGATTCGCGCGGCCACGACGCGCGCGGAGCGGCGAACCATGTTCAAGACGGAATCGAACGCACCCCTCTAACCCTCGATTCGGCCTGTAAATACTGGTGATTCGAGCAAATGCCGCTTGACCGGGAAAAGCGGATGGCTATGGTTGGCGCGACGGTCGGCTGACAGCGGTCGATCGGCCTGAACCTCCGATTTCAATTTTCAAAAGGACACGCGATGAACAAACAGGATCTCGCCGCTGCGGTCGCCGACAGCACCGGCCTTACCAAGTCCGACTCCAACAAGGCGGTCGACGCCGTGCTCGACGTCATCACCGCGACCCTGAAGAAGGGCAGCGAAGTTCGCCTGGCGGGGTTCGGAACGTTCCGGGTGTCCAAGCGCGCCGCGCGCGTAGGCCGCAACCCGCAGACCGGCGCCGCCATCAACATCCCGGCCTCGAAGCAGCCGAAGTTCTCTTCCGGCAAGTCGCTCAAGGACGCCGTCAACAAGCGCTGATCGGCCAGTTTAACCGGTAAACGAAAACCCCCGGACTTCACGGTCCGGGGGTTTTCATTTGTGTAAAAATTTAAGCGCGAATCAGTCGCGCAGTACCCGGACGCGCCGGCGGTGCTTGCGCGCGAGCGCGATAAGCGCGGCAAGGACCAGGACTCCCATCGGCACCAAGCCGATGTTGACGATCTTGAGCCAGGCGGCGAGCGATTCGATGTCGCGTTCGAGCCCGTGCTGCACTTCGCGCAACTGACGACGGATGCGGACCATCTCGTCGCGGAATTTTTCGATCGCCGATTCTTCCTCGGCGGTGAGCGCCGCGGCAGCCGCGCCTTGCTTCTTGCGGTCCTGCAATTCATTGAGACGCTTTTCGGTGTCGTCCAACGCCTGCTGCAATTCGTCGCGGCGGGCGAGGAACCGCTCGGCCGCGTCGCGGCGAAGGTCTTCCACCACCGTGAACGGCCGGTAGGAGATGCCGCGGCTGCGCAACCGGATCAGATCGTCCGAACCGGCGAGATTGTCGACCGCGTTGACCACGAAATCGCCGTTGGAGGCGAACGGCACCGACACCTGCTGGCCGAGGAAGTCGCGCACCCGCGTCCAGAAGCGATCCTCGAGCATGTCGGAATCCGCGACCACGATGATGTTCGCGGGCACGGCGCTTTCGGCGAGATGCGGTTTCGCCGGTTTAGCCTCGTCCGGTTTTTTCTCCGATTCGGACTTGGCGGAATCGTCCTTCTTATCCTCCGGCTTGGCGTCGTCCTTCTTCTCCGGGGCGGGTTCGGGCGGAGCACCGTTCGGGTACGCGGTCTTGACGCGGCCGGCGATGCGGGCCGCCAGCACGTGGCGGACGCCGACCGGCTTGAGGGCGCGCATGATGCCTTCGGGGTCGGGCTGCGCGCCGAGCTTTTCCACTTCCATCGTCGCCGAATCCGGGGACGACAGCAGCAGCGGCGTGAACGAGAGCTCGGACCCCTCGCGCTTCTTGAGGCTGCCGGCGCTGCCGACATTGACCACCGCCAGTTCCGCGGTCACCACGTCGTCGCGGTTGATCGCCGCGTCGCCGAGGCCGAGCCAGCCCGGGTGCGGCATGACCCGCCGGCTCGCGCCGTCGCCGGTTTCCACCGGCAAGCCGAAACGACGGTCGGCGACGAAGCGGCCCGGTTCCATCTCCACGCCCCAGGCGGCGAGCAGTTCAGGCATTTCCGCGCGCGGGGCCATCGGCCCGCCGCCCGGGCCGGCCTGGGTTCCGGATTCGGCCGCCGGATCGACGAACGCCAGCACGCGCCCCTTGCGCAGGGCGAATTGGTCGATGGCGTAGAGGGCCTTAGTCGACAACGACGCCGGCCGCGCGACCACGAGGACCGCGACGTCGTCTTCGATTTCCGCCGCGTCCGCGCCGAGCACCTTGACGTCGAACGTCTGGCGCAGCTGCTGCAGCACCATGTGCGGCCGGCCCTGACCACGCATCGCGGCCATGACGCCGCCGGGCCCGAATTCGAGCGGCGCATCGCCGATCACCGCGACCTTCGGTTTCGCCGTCTGACTCAAGTTGTGGACCAGCCGCGTCAGATCGTATTCGAGGAACCGCTCGCGTTCCTGGGCGAAGAACGAGATGACCTCGCGCCGCTCGCCGGGACCGATGCCTTGCAGGCCGAAATAGAACTGGCGGCCCGAGGTGCCGTCGATCGGCACGCCTTGCACGCCGGCCTGGACGGCGCCGTCCTCGGCCTCGGAAAACGGGATCGGATCGACGACCTCGACCTTAACCTTGCCGCCGGAGCGCGCGGCATAGGTTTCCAGCAGTTCGCGCACCCGCGCGCCGTAGGCCTTGAACTGGGGAATCTGGTCGGAAAGTTTCGCCGAGAAGAAAAGCTTCAGCGTCACCGGCTCCTTGAGGGCCGCCAGCGTGTTGAGCGTGCCGCGCGAGAGCGTGTGCAGCCGGTCGGCGGTGAAATCGATGCGCCAGCCGCGCAAGCCCCAGGCGGCGGCGATGTTGACGGCGAAAAACAACACCGCGGCGACGGCGAGTGCGGCAAGGCCGAGAGGCTTGCGGGTCATGGCGCCCTCATCCCCCCTTCTTGATTTCCACCACCACGGCGTTGGCGAACAGCCACGCCGCCGCGAAGGACACGAAGAACACCAGATCGCGCGCGTCGAGCGCGCCGGCGGCAATCGATTGGAACCGCGCCAGGAAGCTGAACGAAGCGACCGCGTCGATCAGCGCGCGCGGCGCCCAAGCGGCGAGCGCGTCCAGCACCAACGGCGCGCCCGCGACCGTGAAAACGAAGCCGACGGCGATGGCGGCGATGAACGCCACGACCTGATTTTTGGTTGCCGCCGACAGGCATGCGCCGACCGCCATGTAGCCGCCCGCCATCAGGAAGCTTCCGAGATAGCCGGCGAAGATCGCGCCGTGGTCGGGATCGCCGAGATAGGCGACCGTGAGCCAAATCGGGAAGGTCAGCGCCAGCGCGACGCCGGCGAACGCCCAGGCGGCGAGGTACTTGCCCAGCACCGCTCCGAACAGGCCGACCGGCAGGGTCATGAGCAGCTCGATGGTCCCCGAGCGGCGCTCCTCCGCCCACAGGCGCATGGCGATCGCCGGCACGAACACGAGATAGAGCCACGGATGGAACGAGAAGAAGGGCCGCAGGTCCGCCTGGCCGCGATCGAAGAAATTGCCGAGATAAAAAGTGAACAGCGCGCTGACCGCGAGGAAAACGACGATAAAGACATAGGCGACCGGAGTCGCGAAATAGGCGCGGAACTCGCGCCGGAATACGGCGCAGGTGCCGACAAAGGCATGGCGAAAGGCCCCGATCACGACGCGGCCTCCCTCGGCCCATCGGCGGTCAGCGCGCGGAACACGCCCTCGAGCCGGCCCGGCTCGGCGCGCAGGTTCCCGAACATCCAGCCGCTCCCGGCGACCGGGGCGCCTTCGGCGACCACGCGCCCGCGCGCGATGATCGCGGCGCGGGTGCAGATCGCCTCGACTTCTTCAAGAATATGGGTCGAAATCACGATCGCCTTCGTGGGCGCCATGGCCCGGATCAATTGGCGGACGTGATGCTTCTGATTGGGGTCGAGACCATCGGTCGGCTCGTCGAGAATCAGCACCGGCGGGTCGTGCAAGATCGCCTGGGCAAGGCCGACCCGGCGCTTGAAACCCTTGGAGAGCGTCTCGATCGACTGGTCCAACACGGGGCCGATTTCGACCCGCTCGATCGCGTCGGCAAGGCGCTTCGCCCGCTCGGCGCCCTTGAGGCCACGCACGTCGGCGACGAAGCCGAGAAAGTCGCGGGCGGTCATGTCGGGATAGGCGGGCGCGCCTTCCGGCAGATAGCCGATCTGGCGCTTGGCGGCGAGCGGATCGGCCACCACGTCGATGCCGCACACCCGTGCCCGCCCCGCGGTCGGCGCGAGAAAGCCCGCGACCATCTTCATGGTCGTCGACTTGCCGGCGCCGTTGGGACCGAGAAATCCGAGCACGGTCCCCCGGCCGACCGCCAGGCTGACGCCGTCCACGGCCGCGAAGCCGTTGAAGCGCTTTTCAAGTGCCTCGAGTTCGATCATCCCTGAATCAGAGCCCCTCTTTCGAACCGCGGATGATGTAATGGCTAGCGGCACCCCGCGCAAGAGGAGCGGAGCGCGGATTCCGGCCCGAAATGGCGGCTTAAGGCCCGGACGCGCGCCCCCTGCTCCTAAGCGCGGCGTCGTAACGGGCGCGGTAGTCGTCCATGTCGTGCTCGGGACCGTCGGCGTACTGGGTACGCAGACCCAGTATATCGGGCAGCACCCGCTCGAAGGCGGCGACCAGATTGGGGTCGAAAGCGGCGCCCGACTCGCGGCGAACGAGATCGAGCGCCTGCTCGATCGGCCACGCTTTTTTGTAGGGACGCTCGGAGGTAAGGGCGTCGAACACGTCGCACAACGACGCGATTCGGCCCTCGATCGGGATGTCCTCACCCTTGAGCTTACGGGGATAGCCGGTGCCGTCCCATTTTTCGTGATGGGTTAGAGCGACGCTGTGGGCCATCCGCATCAACGGCGCGTCGTTCTTATCGAGAATGTCGGCGCCGATGGTGACGTGAGTCTCCATGATTTTACACTCTTCCGGATCGAGCTTGCCGGGCTTGAGCAGAATGCTGTCCGGAATGCCGATCTTGCCCACGTCGTGCATCGGGCTCGCGGCGAGCAGCCGCGTGGAAAACTCCTGGTCGTATCCCGTGGCGAGCGCCAGCCGCTCGCAGTATTTGCTCATGCGCACCACATGCATGCCGGTTTCGTTGTCGCGGAATTCGCCCGCGCGCCCCAAGCGGCGAATGACATCGAGGCGGGCGTCTTCCAGGTCGCGATTGCGTTGAGCCAACTCGGCGGTGCGTTCGCGCACCTTGTCTTCCAGAATTTCCTTCTGGCGCCGGCGCTCGTTATAGAGCAGCCGCACCTCGAGCATATTCGCGATCCGGTTCATCACCTCGGTCGCGTCGAAGGGCTTGTTGACGAAATCCTTGGCGCCCAGTTCGAGAGCCCGGATCCGGGTTGTCCGGTCGGTTTGCGCGGTTAGAACCAGGACCGGCAGGTAATCGCCCGGGTCGGCTTTCTTCAGTGCCGCCATGACACCGAAGCCGTTCATGTGCGGCATGCGGATATCGAGCAAGATCAGGTCATACCGGTTGACCTCGCACAACGGAATAACGTCGCGGGGATCGGTCACGCCGGTGACGTTGGTATAGCCTTCGCGGTCGAGCAGCGCCTGCAGGAGCTGTACGTTGGCCTGATTGTCGTCGACGATCAGAATACGGGCGGATTTGGCTTCCCGTTGCCACAGCGGAGTCGGAACTATCGTGTTCATGACCGGCCCTTCAGAACGTCTCGCACGGTGCTCAAAAACTGGCCTACGTCAATCGGTTTGGTCAAGTAGCGGAAAAACCCTGATTGCGTTCCCCTCGCGATGTCATGGTCGGTGGCGTTGGCGCTGAGCGCCACGACCGGAATGGCGCTGGTGCAGGTGTCGCCTTTAAGTTTTTCAAGGGCTTGAAACCCGTTCATCCCCGGTAGGCCTATATCCATGATGATCATATCGGGTTTACGGTCGGCGGCGATCAACAAGCCAAGTTCGGCGTTGTCCGCCGTTAACAGTGTGACGCCGTTGATCGGTTTCAGAATCAGTTCCACCAACCGGAGATTTTCCGGGTTGTCCTCGACATAAAGTATGGTGCCGGCGGGAAACGGTATCGCTGTTTCCGCCTGAAGGCCCGGAAAACGAGCCCATTGGCTCTTCTGCGCGGGTTTATCTTGGCCGGCGGACAACGGCCATTCGACCCAGAACGTGCTGCCGACCCCGATTTCGCTTTCGAAGCCGATGGCGCCGTCCATCATCTCGACCAATTTTTTCGTCAGCGCTAGGCCGATGCCGGTGCCCTCGATCCCGGTCGCCTCGGCGCCGAGGCGGTTGAAGGGCTGGAACAACTCCGACTGCTTGTCGGGCGGAATGCCGGCTCCCGTGTCGGCGACGCTGACGCGGATTCGGCTGCCGGGAACCTCCGTGGCTTTCACGGTTACCCGGCCGCCCTCGAAATTATATTTCACGGCGTTGGACATGAGATTGAGCAGCGCCTGCTTGGCCCGTGTGTGGTCCGCCCGTATCAGAATATCCGGCTCGGGCGGTACGATTTCCAAGGCAATGCGGGATTTTTCCGCCGCCGGCGCGATCATGGTCCGCACCTCGTCGAACAGCGCGCGGATCGAGACACCCTCGATCGAGAGCGCAATCTTTCCCGCCTCGATCTTGGCCAGATCGAGAATTTCGGTGATGAGATCGAGCAGGTGCTGGCCCGCTTTAAGGATAATATCGACGTTGGAGGCCTGGATTTCCGTCAGCGGTTCCTTCGGGTTGTATTTAAGGAGTTGGCCGAACCCGAGAATGGCGTTGAGCGGCGTACGCAGCTCGTGGCTCATATTCGACAGGAAATCGGACTTGGCCCGGTTGGCCGCGTCGGCCGCTTCTCGGGCCTCGCGTAATTCCTGCTCTTCGTTCATGCGCTGGGTGATCTCGCGGGCCGCGCCGCGGTAACCCCGGAAATTTCCGTCGGCATCGAAGACCGGGCTGCCCCGGATCGAGGTCCAGCCAGTCGTGCCGTCGGGCCGGCGGTAACGGTAGCGCACGTCGCGGAACGGCCGGCGCTCGGCCAGGGCACGCCGATGGTGCTTCCAAAACTCCTCGTCGCCGGAAACGCGGACGGCAAAATCCTCGCGGCGCTTTCCCAATAGCCGGATTTTCGGGTGGCCGGTTTGTCCCGGGAACCCGTCGCTCAGGTAGGTAAATCGGCCGTCCGGGCCCGTTTCCCAGATCCAATCGGACGATATCTTCGCCAGCTCGCGAAAACGGTCCTCGCTCGCTTTCAGGGCTTCGACGCTTTCCGTGCGCTTTCGAAACGAGCTCGTCGCGAACGCCACCGACAGGATGATCAGCGATCCGCCGAACGCAAATGCAAGCCGCAAGGCCCAGGCGTTATCCGCCCTTACTGGCCAGCCGCCTTTCGGTATCGCCGCCAGCTGCCACGTCCCGTCGGGCAGACGCACCGACGCCAGTTCCGGGGCGGAATCGAATACTTCCGCTCGGCCAAAAAATAGTTCGCCCTTGGCGCCTAGGGCATCCTTGCCGCGGATGGCGATGTCGATGGGCATATTCGATTCGCGTAAACCTACAGCCTCGTACAGGCGTTCCTCGTCGATGACGGCGGAAATCACGCCCCAAAACGCCTTGCCCCGGTCCGGTCCGCGATCGACGAGAACCGGAAACCGGCCGACGAAGCCTCGGCCGCCCTGGACCAAATCGATCGGGCCCGCGAGAACCATCTCGCCGATATCGCGCGCGCGAAAGGCCGCTTCCCGTTGCGCGGGGTGATTGCCGATATCCAGGCCGAGCGCCCCTTCGTTGCCCCGGAGCGGGAAAACGTAGCGGACCACAAAATCGGGCGCGGCGCTGATGTTGCGCAACTGCCACGTTTCGGCGAGCAATGGGCCCGCCAAAGCTTCGAATCGTTCCCGGGACATATCGGGTTCTGTCGCAATCACCACCGACAGCCCCTTCACCAGGCTGGTATTGGCGTGGACGTACCCTTCCAAGCGGCTCCGGATCGCGGACAGCTTGTCGAACACGCTGGCGCGCTGACCGTTCATGAAATGCCGTTCGTTCAGGTGATCCGCGTACAGGCCCGCGAGAAAAATTCCCAATGCGGTCAGCGCCGCAGGAATGTAGGCGGCGAACGCCAAATGCTTGCGACCGCTCGATCCCGTCCGCCGGATTTCCGGTTCGGTTTTCGACGAAGGGGGCGCCGCGTTTCCGGCCGATGCCATCAACCGGTTCGTCAACTCGACGATTTGCGCGACCGTGCCGGTGTCCAAAGATGCGGGGCTCTCCAGAATTTCCTCGGAACGATCGCTGAGCGCGCGCGCCGCCGAACCGAGATCCGGATAGCCGAACGTGCCCGCCGAACCGGCGAGTTGGTGGGCCAAGCCGGCAAGATTCTTCAATGCCGCGATCCGGGCGTCGCCCGAAGCGTCCGCGAACGCTTTTTTTGCCGACTCGATTTCGTCCAACCGGCCGGGAAGCCTTTCGGCGAACTCGGCCTTCAATCGGGCCAGACCGCCCTTCAGCGCATCGTTGCCGGTCATCGTCGCACAGCCGTGTCCCAGATCGCCCGCACCCGGTCGGCGAGCGCCGTCGGATCGAACGGCTTGGCGATGACGCCGAGCGCTCCGAACGATTCAAGACGCGCGACGTCGGCCGGCGCCGCCTGGGCCGTCATGAACACGATCGGCACCGCTTCCATCCCGGCGACTTCGCGCAGCCGGCGAAAGGTTTCCCGCCCGTCCAGGTCTGGCATCATCTCGTCGAGCAGAACGAGTTGCGGCCCGAAGTCCGGAGCCTTGGCGACCGCCTCCGCGCCCGAAGCGCAACTTTCGACCGTGAACCCCCCCAGAGTTTCCAGGGCAAGCCTGACCACGTCGCGGATGTCGCGCGCGTCGTCGACGTGCATGATACGGCTGAGAGGGGGCATAAAAGTTATCGTCGGTCGTCGCCCTCGGGTACGGGTTGAACCTCATACGTTGCATCATTCTGTAACTGCTAACCGCGATTGTAAATTTCGAGGGATCGGTTTGGAACCATAATTGGCCTTATTTTCATTAGGTAATTAGGGCGAAACGTAACCAAAAAAGGCCTTCAGGAAGAGCCTGAAGGTGTTGTCGCCCCGGTGGTTGAAACGGAACTCGATTTCCTTGAG
>VGZQ01000033.1 GCA_016872535.1 Rhodospirillales bacterium
GGGCGCGGAATTCGGGCTCGCGCCCGAGGCGGATGGCGATGGCGATGTAGTCGTCCACGTCCTTGGCGACGGTGTCCTCGACGCCGATCATGCGCAGCATCCCATAACTCACCCGCCCGCGCATGAATTCGCCGGGCAGCGTCACCACCGGCAGGTCCGCCGAAATGGCGCCCAGCGTGGTGTTGCCACCCGACCAGCCGGGGGTGTCGAGAAACACGTCGCCGACATAGTGCATGGCATCGAAGGCGTGGGTCGGCATTCGGTCGAGAACCAGACAATGGCGGTCGTGATCGAGGCCAACCGCTGCGAACGCGCGCGCGAGCCGGGAGAGGAACGGAGCGTCCCGCTCCGGCGGGTTCGAACGGATAAAAACCAGCTTCGCGTTCGGCACGGCCTCGGCGACCGCAGTATAGATGCGGTCGTAGCGGGGCAGATACTTGAAGACCGATTGCGTGCATAAATAAATAATTTCGTCCGCGCCGAAGCCGAACGATTCCCGCGGCTTCGGCTGGCGCCCCCTGGACAGACTGGGATCGGACAACCGGATCGAGATGTTGGGCAGGCAGACGAGCTTCTCCGAATAATGCGCTTTGCCGCCCGGCGGCTCGATCAGTTCGCCCGAGAGAAAATAATCGATAGTCGGCAGCCCGGAAGTTACCGGATGGCCGATGCAGGTCGCCTGAACGGGCGCGAAGCGCTGCGCGGCAACGGCGAACGTAGCCATGTCCATGCCGATATCGGTGAAGATCAAAGCATCGGGACGATCGGCGCGAAGCGCATGACCAACAGCCGCGAACCAATCTCCGCGCGCGTCGACCGGACCCGGGCCCTCGACGCCGGACAGCGGCATGTGGCGAAATAGATCGCATTGCCCGGCGACCAGTCTGGTCACGTTGTCATTTTCCGGGCCAAGGTGATAGCCGAAGACTTCAAAGCGGCCACGGTCGATCTTTTCCATCCAGCCGGCGACGAAGCGCGGGATGAAATGCAGCCGGAAATAGGCCGATACAAACCCGACCCGCAGCTTGCGCGCGGGATCGGGCGCCGACGAATCGGGAGGGCGCGCGAATTCGGGAAAGCGCGCCGCGACCACGCGATGCGCGATCCGGCCGAACCGGATTTGCAACTCGCGGTCGTCCTGCTCCTGATAGGCGAGGAAAAAGTTGGTCATGGCCGAAAGCGCGGTGAACGAATCCCGCGCCGCCGCCGGGGTATCGAGGCGGAGCGCATCCTCGATCGCCGTGAGACCCGCGACATAATCCCGCCGAAATTGCGCGATCTCCGCTTCGTCGGCATAAACATGCGGTAAAACCCGCGCGAGGGTCCAGCGGCTCGACGCGTGATCGGGGTCGAACATCAGGGCACGACGAAATTCGCGGCGCGCCTGTTCGGCGCGCCCCTGGTTGTAGTTGTTCATGCCGTGGGTGAAAAAATGCCTTGCCGCGTCGGGTTCGATCACGCGGGCGCGGGCGAGCCATGTGTCGCGCCCGGTGGCGTCGCCCTTCCGCGCATGGGCCTCGGCCGCCAATACGGCGGCCTGGAGGTCCTTGGGCGCCGCTTCCGCCGCTTTCGCCGCCGCCGACAACGCGGCATCCGGATCGCCGCTGCCGAGCTCCAGGTCGGCCAAGCGCAACCACGCGAGCACATAGCCGGGATCGAGTTCGACCGCCTCCCGCAGCCGCGCGCGGGCTTCGGCGATCAGACCCTGCTGTTTCAGCGCCTCGCCGAGAAAACAGCGCGCCTCGGCCGAGCGGGGATCGCTGGCCGCGAGTTTGGCGAACAGCGCCGCGGCGCCTTCGGGATCGCCGGCCTCCCCCAGCAGCAACCCCAGGTTGAAGGTCGCCCCCGGATGGCCGGGGCGTTTGGCAAGCGCCCGGCGGTATTCCGCGCGGGCCTGGGTCCAGCGTCCGGCGTCCTTGAGGACAAGGCCGAAATTGGCGTGAAAATCGGCGTTCCCCGAAAGCGGCCCGGCCGCCAGCGCCAACGTGTCCGCCGCGTCCCGGAATTTGCCTTTCTGGTGGAGGACGAGACCGAGGTAATGCAGGGCTTCTGGATGGAGCGGCGCCTGGGCGAGTGCCGCGCGGAAGGCGCGCTCCCCCTCCTCGATCCTTCCCGCCCGGAGATGGGCGAGGCCGTCGCGGACCAGGGCGTTGACTGGCTCTTTGCGGGGGATCATCGGGCGGTTATCGGCGAAAATTCTGAGCTTTGTGCCGGGGCCAGGCACGGCGTGATCTGCTTAAATCCGTTAACTAAGATAATCAATATGTTAATGGGTGTTGCGGCGCTGCCACAGGTGCGCCCGAAAATGGAAAAAACGGCGGATTCGCGCTTTTCCATTAATCCCCGTTCCTTAAAATGCGGCTCAACGCGAGGTCGAAAGGACCATCGGAGATTTTCCGGGGACGCCCTTTCGGACTCGTCGGGTACGTCAAGAGTGCTCAATTGGGGTGTCCCCGAACCGCCCCTTGTTCCTCGGTTCAAAGTTCAAGGGTCGGGAAAGAAGTTCGAGCCTTACAAACCGTTCACCAAAGGAGAGACCATCGTGAACATGAAGACCATCCTCAAGACCTCCGTCGCCGCGGCCGCCCTGATGGCGATCGCCGCGCCGGTGTCGGCCCAGAATCTCAGCCGCGAGACGGGCCGCGACAAGGTCAACCTCAAGATCTACGGCCAGGTCAACCGCGCCATGATGTGGGGCGACGACGGCAAGAACGACCGCGTGTTCTCCATCGATAACGGCGTCAGCACGACCCGCTTCGGCTTCGTCGCCAGCGCGCCGGTCACCGCCGACATCACCCTCGGCGCCCAGCTCGAAACCGAAATCGCGAGCAACCGCGGTGAATCGGTGTCGGTCGGTTCCGACACCAGCACCTCCGCCAACCTGGACAACAACCAGGGCCAGACGTCCTTCAGCGAGCGCCTGGCGGAAGTCACCGTCAACCACAAGCGCTTCGGCAAGCTCAGCCTCGGCCAGGGCAGCGAAGCCGCTGACGGGATCGCCGAATACAACCTGACCGGCGCGGTCAACGTGATCGGCATGATCGCCTACACGGCGTTCGGCCAGAACTTCCGTCTGGTCAACTCGACGACCAACGCCAACGTCTCCACCACCCTCGGCGGCGTGGCCTCCTACTTCGACGCCGGACGCGACGATCGGGTGCGCTACGACACCCCGGCGTTCTTCAACACCACGCTGGCGGCGAGCTTCACCTCGGGCGGCGAGACGGGCGTGGCCATCCGGCATGACCGCAAGTACGGCCAGTTCCGGGTTGCCGGTGGCATCGGCTACACCAACACGTCGGGCACCAGCACCACGGTCGAGGACGAAGTCTCCGGCTCGATCGCCGTCCTGCACGACAGCGGCGTGAACGCCTTCTTCTCGGCCGGCTCCCGCAACCACAAGAAGGCCACGGCGGCCTCCGTCACTCCGAACGACGCCGAGTACATCGGCGGCGGCGTCGGCTACATCGCCAAGATCTTCGGCGTCGGGCCGACCGCGTTCGCGATCGATTACGTCAAGTCGGAAAACATCAACCGCTCGACCACGACCGCGGGCGAGTTTGAGGCCACCAAGTGGGGCATCGGTGTCGAGCAGTCCTTCGCGGACTACGGCGCTTCGGCCTACCTCGGTTACTCCAACTACGACCTCGACCTGGGCACCGGCACGTCGACCGATGACGTGAACATCGTCATCGCCGGCATGCGCGTGGTGTTCTAAGCCTGTCCCCGCGCAAGCGGGGATCGCCTAACAGCCGGGGCCCCTCTCGCGGGGGGCCCCGGTTCCTTTTTGGAGGCTCGTGCCGTTTCTCCCTCTCCCCGCTCTTGCGGGGGAGAGGGTGGGGCCCGGCCCTGAGCTTGGCGAAGGGCTGGGAGGGTGAGGGGCGCCCACGATAAGATGTGGCCATGAACCGCGATTTGGCCCGACGCTTGCGCCGCGACGCCACGGAAGCCGAAAAAACCCTGTGGCGGCTCCTGCGCAACCGTTCCCTCGGCGGCGCCAAATTTCGTCGTCAAGTCCCGATCGGGCGCTATGTCGTGGACTTCGCCTGTTTGGAACGGCGGCTGGTTATCGAAGCTGACGGCGGGCAACACGCCTCTTCGGGAGATGACGCCGTCCGGACGGATTGGTTGGAGTCCCGATGCTTCCGGGTGTTGCGCTTCTGGAATCGCGACATCCTCGAAAATCCGGAAGGGATCGCCGCGGCCATTCTGGAGTCGCTGGCCGAACCACAGCCGACACCCCCCTCACCCTCCCGCTTTCGCGGGCCCCTCCCTCTCCCCGCGAAAGCGGGGAGAGGGCCTGGGTGAGAAGCACATCAACACCGCTTTTCCCATGAGCCAAACTCGCCTGGACGGCCGAACCGCCGAACGCCTGTTCGCGGATGCGGTCGCGGCCCACCGGAAGGGCGATTTCGCCTTGGCCGCGCGCCGCCTCGAAAAACTGCGCGCCGCGTTTCCCGACCACGTGGACGTGCTGCACCTGCTCGGCCATGTCCGCCTCGGCCAGGGGCGCCCCTTGGACGCGATCGGGCCCTTGCGCCAGGCCGTACGCGCGGCCGAAGGCGCCAACCGCAAGGATATCCTCGTTTCCATCCTCAACGTCCTCGGCAGCGCCGAGCGACGCGCGGGCGAGCCCGCGAGGGCCGCCCAGACCCTGGCGCGCGCCGCGCGACTGGCCCCTGGCGATCCGGATATTCATTTCAACCTCGGCAACGCGCTCGCGGACTCTGGCCGCTTGGCCGACGCGGCGGCGAGCTTTCGCCGCGCCGCCGAGCTTTCGCCCGGCGATGCCGCCATCCGATTCGCCCTCGGCGAAACCCTGGCGCGGATGGGAGAGAACGCCGGCGCCGCCGAAGCTTACGCCGTTACGGTCGCCCTCGACCCCCGCCACGCCAAGGCGCACGCCGCCCTCGGCGCGCTCCGGCTCGACGCCAACGATTACCCGGGAGCGCGGGCCGTGCTGGACAAGGCCATCGCCCTCGATCCCGACCTCGCCGAGGCCCATCTCAATCTCGGGTTGTTGCAAGTCGCCGCGGGAGACGCCGATTCGGGGCTCGCCGCCACGCGCCGCGCGCTCCGGTTGAAACCGTCGCTCGTCGCGGCCCATTCCAATCTCGTCCAGCAGATGTCCTATTCGGCGCGTTGTTCCGCCGCCGACATATTGGCCGAAGCGCGGCGCTGGAACGACGTTCACGCCAAGCCCTTGGCCGCCCGGATACAGCCCCTGACCAACCAACGCGACCCCGAATGCCGCCTTAAGGTGGGCTATGTCGGCGGCGATTTCCGCGCCCATCCGGTCGGTTTTTTTACCCTCGCGCTTTTTGCCCATCACGACGCCGATGCTTTCGAGACGTTCGTCTACATGACCCATCCCCGGATGGACGCGGTGTCGGAAAAAATCCGTTCTTCCGTCGCCCAATGGCGCGATGTCGCGGCCAAGGGCGACGCCGAACTCGCGGACATGATCCGGGCCGACGGCATCGACATCCTAGTCGACATGGCCGGGCATACGGCAAAGAACCGCCTGCTCGCGCTCGCCATGCGCCCGGCGCCGGTCCAGGCGGTCGGCGGCGGCGTCATGGGCGCCACCGGCGTCGACGCGGTCGATTATTTCCTCGCCGACCGAGTCGAAATTCCCCCTGGGTTCGAGAAATTCTACAGCGAGGCCGTGGTGCGGCTTCCCCATGACAACGTTTGTTACGCGCCGCCCGAGCATGCTACGCCGGTCGCGCCCCTCCCCGCGAAGACCAATGGTCGCATCACCTTCGGCTGCTTCAACGCGGCGGCCAAGGTCACGTCGGAGACCGTCGCGCTCTGGGCGCGGGTGCTGGCCGCCGTACCCGATTCGCGCCTGCTCTTGAAAAGCTTCGCCTACGCGGACGCCGGGACGCGCGCGCGTTTTCTCCGCCTGTTCGCCGAGGCCGGTGTGCCCGAATCCCGCGTGACGCTGGAAGGCCCATCGCCCCACGCGGAACTCCTGGCGGCCTATGGCCGGGTCGACATCGCCCTCGACCCGATGCCCTATTCGGGCGGGCTCACCACCTTGGAATCCCTATGGATGGGGGTACCGGTGGTGTCGCTGCCCGGCGAAACTTTCGCTTCGCGCCATTCGGCCTCGCACCTGACCAACGCCGGCTTGCCCGAACTGATCGCGGCCACCGCCGATGATTACGTCGCCATCGCCCGCCGGCTCGCCTCCGGCCTCGACTCGCTCGGCGCCTTGCGCGCGGGCCTGCGCGCCCGCCTCGCGGCCTCGCCCGTGTGCGACGGGGCCGCTTACGCGCGCGGGCTCGAGGCCGCCTACCGCGAGATGTGGCGGCGCTGGTGCGCGGGGGAACGCCCAAGCGCGATGGATATACCGCCGTCGTAACCGACGGCGGCGGGGCGAAGAACCGCGATTGTTTGACGTGCCGCCGTCATGACGGCGGTACTGGAAAAATCCTTTAATTCACAAACAACTATTCGACTGTCACGCTCTTGGCCAAGTTGCGCGGCTTGTCCACGTCGGTGCCCTTGAGCACGGCGACGTGGTAGGCGAGGAGCTGCACCGGAATCGCGTAGAGGATCGGCTGCACGAACGGATCGACCTCGGGCAGCACCACGGTCTTCTTCGCGATACGATCGAGCCGCGCGGCTCCTTTGGCGTCGGAAAGAAAGACCACCCAGCCCCCGCGCGCAGTCGCTTCCTCCAGGTTGGAGGCGGTCTTGGCGAACAGCGAATCCGAGGGCGCGATCGCGATCACCGGCACGTCGCGGTCGATCAGGGCGATCGGCCCGTGCTTCATCTCGCCGGCGGCGTAGCCCTCGGCGTGGATGTAGGAGATTTCCTTGAGCTTAAGCGCGCCTTCGAGCGCGATCGGATAGCTGGTCCCGCGCCCGAGGTAGAGGGCGTCGCGCGCCTTGGCGACCTCGGCGGCGATGGCCTTGAGCGCCTCGTCGTGCTTCAGAACCTCGGCCGCGCGCGCCGGCACCTCGGTCAGCGCGCCGGCGAGCCGGGCGGCTTCGGCCGGGGCCAGCGCGCCGCGCGCGCGACCGGCGGCGAGTACCAAGCAGGCGAGCACCGCGAGCTGGGTGGTGAACGCCTTGGTCGAGGCGACGCCGATTTCCGGCCCGGCGTTGGTGTGCAGCACCGCGTCAGCCTCGCGCGCCATAGTGCTTTCCGGCACGTTGACCACGGCGATGGTCCGCTGCCCGCATGCCTTGGCGTGGCGCAACGCGGCGAGCGTGTCCGCCGTTTCGCCCGATTGCGAGACGAACAGCGCGATGCCGCCCGGAACGAGGGCGGGTTCGCGGTAGCGGAATTCGGAGGCGATGTCGGTTTCGGCGGGAATTTTGGCGAACCGTTCCAGCCAGTAGCGCGCGACCATGCAGGCGTGATGCGAGGTGCCGCAGGCGACCAGCGCGATGCGCGAGGCGCGCGCGAAGTCGATGGCGAGGTCGGGCAGCGTCACCTCGCGGGTCGCCGGCGCGACGAAGGAGGCGAGCGTGTCGCCGATCACCTGCGGCTGCTCGTAGATCTCCTTCAACATGTAATGGGGGAAATTGCCCTTGCCGACCTGGGCGCCGGCGAGCGTCGTTTCCCGCACCGGCCGCGCCGCCGGACGGCCGGCGGCGTCGTAGACCTCGGCCCCGCTTTCGTTGAGCAGGGCGAAGTCGCCGTCCTCCAGATAAAGAATTTTCCGGGTCAGGGGCGCGAGCGCGAGCGCGTCCGAGCCGATGTAGGTTTCGCCGTCGCCGAACCCGAGGGCCAAGGGGCTTCCGCGCCGCGCGGCGGCGAGCAGGCCGGATCGGCCGGCGAACGCGATAGCGAGGGCGAACGCCCCTTCCAGGCGAGCGAGCGTTTCGCGCACCGCCTCCAGCGGCGGCGCGCCCCGTTCCAGGTAACGGGTGAGCAGATGAACGATCACCTCGGAATCGGTTTCGGAGGCGAACACGCGCCCCTCGGCGGCGAGTTCCTCCCGCAATTCGCGGTAGTTCTCGATAATGCCGTTGTGAACGACCGCGGCGCGGTCGGTGGCGTGGGGGTGGGCGTTGCGCTCGTTGGGCACGCCGTGGGTCGCCCAGCGGGTATGGCCGATGCCGGTGGTGCCGGCGAGCGGCTTTGCCCGGAGCAAGGATTCGAGATTGGCGATCTTGCCTTCGGCGCGGCGGCGTTCGATTGTCCCGTCGGTCACGGTGGCGATGCCGGCCGAATCGTAGCCGCGGTATTCGAGCCGCTTCAGCCCTTCCAACAGCAGGGGCGCGACTGGCCCCTTGCCGACGATGCCGACGATGCCGCACATGCCCTAGCGTGCCTTCCGAGTCGCGCGCGCGCGCGCCGACCGGCGCGACGCTTTGGCGCGGCGGCGGGTCCAGTTCTTGATCTCCCGCTGCTCGGCGCGGGTGACGGCGAGGGCATCGGCCGCGACGTCCTTGGCGATCGTGCTGCCCGCGCCGATGACCGCGCGATCGCCGATCCTGACCGGCGCGACCAGGGCCGTGTTCGAGCCGATGAACGCGCCTTCGCCGATCTCGGTTTCGTGCTTGGCGAAGCCGTCGTAGTTGCAGGTGATGGTGCCGGCGCCGATGTTGGCGCGCGCACCGACGCGCGCGTCGCCGACATAGGCGAGGTGGTTGGCCTTGGCGCCCTCGTCGAGAACCGCGTTCTTGATCTCGACGAAGTTGCCGACGTGGGCGCCGGGGCCGATCCTCGCTCCCGGCCTGAGGCGGGCGAAGGGCCCGACGATGGCGCCCCGCTCGATGGTCGCGCCCTGGACGTGGCAGAACCCGCGAATCTCGGCCTCGTCGCCGACCGTGACGCCGGGGCCGAACACCACATTGGGGCCGACCGTGACGTCGCGCCCGAGCCGGGTATCGAAACTGAACCAGACGGTTTCGGGGTCGATCAGCGTCGCGCCCTCGGCCATGGCGCGGGCGCGCAAGTCCCGTTGGATCGCGCGTTCGGCCAACGCCAGTTCGGCACGCGCGTTCACGCCCATGACCTCGGTCTCGCCCGCCTCGACCACCGCGCAGGACCGCCCCCGGGCGCGGGCGACAGCGACCGCGTCGGTCAGGTAATATTCCCGCTTGGCGTTGGCGCGTCCGATCCCTGCGAGCAGGCCGAACAGTGCCTTGCCGTCGAACGCCATGGCGCCCGCGTTGCAGAGCGGAATGCGCCGCTCCGCCGCGCTCGCGTCGCGTGCCTCGACGATCCGCTCGAGCCGACCGTCGGACCCGACCACCAGGCGGCCATATTGAGCGGGATCGGCGGGCCGAAAGCCGAGTACGACTACGGCCGGCTTGGCCGGGCTCCGCAGTTTGGCGAGCATCGCCTTGAGCGTCGCGGTTCGGATCAAGGGCGTGTCGCCGTAAAGCACCAGCACCGCGCTTCCCGGGCCGGTGCATCCCGCCAGCGCCTTCCTAGCCGCCCGCACGGCATGCGCGGTGCCAAGCTTGGGATGCTGAACCGCGACCGGGTGCGGGCGGACGGCCTCGGCGACATCCTCCATGTCTTCGCCGACCACGGCGACGATCCGATCCGGCTTCAAGCCCTCGGCGCTCGCCAGCACGTGCGCGATCATCGGCCTTCCGGCGAGCGGATGCAGAACCTTGGCGCGCGTCGATTTCATGCGCGTTCCCGCCCCGGCGGCAAGGACAAGGACGGCGATTTTTCGCTTGGTCATCGGGTCGGGAGGCGCTTAAAAGGATCGCTTCGGGCAAAGTGCCATAGCCGCCGCGAACCCGCCAAGTCAAACATTGTTTCCAATTCTTTCAATGACCTAACCGCCGATGGCTCTTCCCTCCTGTCCCGGCCTCAAGGCGGTGGTGTTCGACCTCGACGGCACGCTGATCGACAGCGCCCCCGATCTCGCCTCCGCCCTCAACCGCCTGCTGGCCATGGAAGGCTTGCGGCCGGTGTCGCTCGCCGATATCCACATGATGGTCGGCGACGGTGTCGCCAAGCTGGTCGAACGCGGCTTCGCGGCCCACGGCCGCAGCCTTGCGACGGCCGAATTGGAGGACCTCACCCGTCGATTCGTCGTCGACTACGAGCCGAATTCCGCGGTCGAGACGCGGCCCTTTCCCGGGGCGGTCGAGGCGCTTGGCGAGCTTCGCGGCGAAGGCTTGGCGCTCGGGGTTTGCACCAACAAGCCGGAGGCCGCGACCCGCGCGATTCTCGCCGCCTTCGGCATGGACGCCTACATCTCGGCGGTGGTCGGCGGCGACACGCTGCCGGGCGCGCGTAAGCCGGACCCGGCGACGCTGCTGGAGACGCTTCGCCGCCTTGGGGCAACCTCCGGACAGGCGATCGCGGTCGGCGACAGCCCTAACGACGTGGGTGCCGCCCGGGCGGCAGGCGTGCCCGTGATCGCGGTCAGTTTCGGCTATACCCGGGTGCCGCCACACCGGCTGGGTGCCGACCGCCTGATCGACCGATTCGCGGACCTGCGGGCGGCGCTCGCCGAGGTTGCCCGCGATTGCCTTGCCTTGACACCCGTGCCGGGGGCCCCTTAAGGGTTTGCCGGCCGGTTTACGGCCGTTTTTACCGGCCATGGGCGCGTAGCTCAGCGGGAGAGCACTCCCTTCACACGGGAGGGGTCACAGGTTCAATCCCTGTCGCGCCCACCATTTTTTGCCGGCTGTGATACCCGTCACAGCGAAATGCTCTATAATTTTCGTATTTATACGTCCGTTAGCCTATCCTTCCGCCTACCGACGCGACGAAGGATAGACTTGAGGGATCAACCAAAAAAAACGGACGTTGAAAGGGAATCGCCGCCGGGCAACCGGTGGCGCAGTAGCACCTTGAGCGGCGCCTTCCGGACAGTCGACCCCACAGCCTTGCAAGCGCTCGCTCGCCAGGCGACGACGGCGAGTCGCTCGGAACTTGCCGAGCGCATCGTCGGCCTGTTCGGCAACCCCATTTACGAACTCGGCGACGACGCGCGGGCGATGGCCTACGACATATTGCACGCGGTCGTGCGCGACATCGAGATGGCGACGCGCCAAGTCATTGCCCGCCGTCTCGCCGAACGGCCGGACGTGCCGCGCGATTTGATCCTCTTTCTCGCCAACGACGCGATCGAAGTCGCGTTTCCGGTGCTGGTCAAGTCCGGCTTGCTTAACGATGCCGATCTGATCGAAGTGATCCGTTCGCACACGCTCGAACACGCGCTGGCGGTCGCGGCACGGCCTACCTTGAGCCCGTCGGTGACCGACGCCCTGGTCGCGACCGACGCCGAGGATGTGATCGTCGAGGTGCTTAAGAATCAAGGCTCGCAATTCGCTCCGAAGACCATGGCCCACCTGGTCGAAAAATCGCGCCAGAGCCGACCGCTGCGCGAACCGATCCTGATGCGCCGGGAGATGACGCCGGAACTGGCGCTGCGCATGTTCCTGTGGGTCACGGCCGCCTTGCGCGAACACATTCTCAGCCATTTCGATTTCGACCGGGATGCGATCAAACAGCTGTGCGATCAAATCGCGTCGGAAGAAATCGAGAACTTCATGGCCGTGCCTAAAGGCGTGAAAGGCGATTTCTCGAAGAAACTTACCGCGCTCATCAAGGAAAAAGGCCAGTTGACTCCGGAAATGCTGGTTCTCGCCTTGCGCGAAGGCGACGTGATCACCTTCACCGGCATTTTCACCCGCCTGACCGACATCCCGAACCACATCGTCGACCGGCTGTTGTTCGATTCGACCGGCCGGGGACTGGCGGTCGCCTGCAAGAGCGTCGGCATGGGCAAGGTCGTGTTCATGAGCCTTTTCACCCTTGCTCAGAAGATCCGGGGCGAAGTCGACGGCCTGGTCAAGCAACGCCTGCAAGCGGCGTCCGAATTCTTCGACGCTTTGTCCCAGGTGCACGCCGTCGATGTCGTCGGCCAGTGGCGGAAAGGCGCCGACTACGTTGCCTCGATTCGGGCTTTGAGCGAACGGGTGCGTACCGTCGCCCACTAATCCCGAAAATTTTTCCACTGTTTTTGTCTGGAACGCCGCGCACAATGAATTATTACCGCGCGTTTCGTCATTTGATTCCAAACAACTATCCGAGCGAGCCGGCGCTCCACCTGCGGTTTAGGTTCTGTTCAAAACGAATCGGTTGGGTGGTCGCAATTTTGATTAAATCGGGATATATAGTCCCCAAGAATAATGCGTAGCTCCGGGGGAAAGGGCACGCAGTCCAATGTGATCAAGGGGATCGTCGTCGTGCAAGCGGCGGCGGGAAGTGGTTTGCGCGAATCCGGCAACACCGCGTGGCGGTTTGACCCCGGCGCCCTGCAGGCGCTGGCCCGCCAATCGTCGACGGCCAGCCGCTCGGAGCTCGCGCAATCCATTGCGTTCCTGTTCGACCGTCCCGCCGGAGAACTCAGTCCCGAGGCGCGGGCGGTGGCCTACGATATCCTGCACGCGATCGTGCGCGACATCGAAATGGCGACGCGCCAGGAGATAGCCCGCCGTCTCGCCGAACGGCCGGATGCGCCGCACGATTTGATCCGCTTTCTTGCCAACGATACGATCGAGGTCGCGTTTCCGGTACTCGCCAAGTCGGGCGTGCTCGACGATGCCGACTTGATCGAGGTCATCCGCTCCCGTACCCACGAACACGCGCGGGCGATCGCCGGGCGGCCCACCTTGAGCCCGTCGGTGACCGACGCCCTGGTCGCGACCGACGCCGAGGACGTGATCGTCGAGACGCTCAAGAATCCGGGCGCGGAATTCGCCGCGGGAACGATCGTGCGCTTGGTCGAAAAGTCGCGCCACAGCCGGCCGCTGCGCGAGCCGGTCCTGATGCGCCGGGAGATGAATCCCGAACTGGCGCTCCGCATGTTCCTCTGGGTGTCGACCAGCCTGCGCGAGCATATCTTGCGGAATTACAAGTTCGACCGCGTTGCGGTCAACCAGCTGTGCGATCAGATCGTGGCCGAAGAAATCGAGAACTTCGCGCGCGACGGTGTCGGCAAGCACGAACTGTCGAAGAAAATCACCACCCTGATCAAGAACAAGGGCAAGATCACCCCGGAAATGCTGATCCTCGCCTTGCGCGAGGGCGACGTGAACACTTTCATTTCCCTGTTCGGCCGCATGTCCGATCTCAAGGCCCACGTCATCGACCGCTTCCTGTTCGATCCCACGGGGCGCGGATTGGCGATCGCATGCAAGGCCTGCGTCACGGGCAAGATCGCTTTCGTGAGCCTCTTCTCTCTCGCCCAGAAGATCCGGGCCGAAGTCGACGGCGTAATCAAGCAACGGGTAGCCGCGGCGATCGATTTCTACGACGCCCTGCCGCAGAAGGACGCGACCGACGTCATGGACGAATGGCGCAAGGGCGCCGATTACGTCGGCTCGATCCGGGTGCTGACGCACCGGATGCAAAAGCTGCGTCATTAGACGCCGTCACGGCTTTCGTTTCCTCATCACCAGCGTCGTCCATCCGTCGCGTTCGATCCGGTTGACGAGACGGAATCCGCGCGTGCGGTAGGGTGCCGCCACCCACGCGGCATCCGCCGCGACAAAACCCGCCAGAACCGCGATTCCGCCCTGCGCCAAGGCACCCCCGATCGGCCGGGCAAGCCGGATCAGGGGCCGAGCGAGGATATTGGCGAGCACCAAATCGAAGCGGCCGCGGCCTACAAGCGCGCGCGCCGCGAATCCGTCGGCCCTGAGCACGCGGACTCGCCCCGCGAGCCGATTGCGCCGGACGTTCGCCGCGACCGTCGCCGTCGCGTCGGGATCGATATCCGACGCGATCACCCGAGACGCTTTCCACGTCGCCGCTGCGGCCATGGCCAGCACGCCGGTTCCGCAGCCGAGGTCAAGCACCCGCGCCGGTCGCCGCCGCGTCCGCGCTCCGGTAGGAGCGCTATAAACGGATCCGCGCGCGGGGATCCGCCCGCGCGCCATCCGGTCGAGCGCCCGGAGACACCCGCACGTCGAAGCGTGCTCGCCGGTGCCGAAGGCAAGACCTGCGTCCAGGGTCAGCGTAACGCCGGCGCGGGGACGCTCGGCGACATGGGTGCCCTTGATCCGGTAGCGCCCGACCTGGACCGGGCGGAAGGACGCGAGAGACTCCCGCGTCCAGTCCCGCTCCGGCAGCACCGTGACCCGGATGTCCGGCGGTCGCGTGCGCAAGGCGAGGGCGCGGGCGGCGCACGCCGCGTGAATCGCCGCACGGTCGGTCGGATCGGCGGCGACGCCCTCCACCCGCCACACCGTATCGGTGTCGGCGCCGAACCAGCCGACGGCAAGGCAGAACGGTTCGATCGCCTCCGCCAACGCCGGCGCCGCTTCCGGCGCCGTCTCGAACGCGATTTGCCAGAGCATCGGCCGAAACGGTCAGGCGTTTTCGACGAAACCGGCGAGAACGCGCTTCGCGCCCGCCTTCTCGAAGTCGATCTCGAGCCGGTCGCCGTCGGTGGAGCGAATCCGTCCGTAGCCGAACTTGGGATGAAAAACCCGCGCCCCGACCGCGAAGTGCCGCTCGACGTCGGCCGCGCGCCCGGAGACCCGCGCGTTCCAAGCGCGGCGAAGGGCGCTGCGGCCGTCGGCCACGCCTTCTTCGGCGAGGCCGTTCCGCCGTCCGCGGTCGTGCCAAGCGCCGCCGCCGGAGCGGCTGTAAAGGCCGGCTTCGGCCGTGTGCTGGACGTGCTCCTCGGGCAATTCGGCGATGAAGCGCGAAGATAACGCGGTCTGCCATTGGTTGTAGACGCGCCGGTTGGCGGCGAAGGTGATGTAGGCGCGCCGCTTCGCCCGCGTCAGGCCGACGTAAGCCAGGCGCCGTTCCTCTTCCAGCGCGCTTTCTCCGCCTTCGTCGAGCGCGCGTTGATGGGGGAACAAGCCCTCTTCCCAACCGGGCAGGAACACGGTGGCGAACTCCAAGCCCTTGGCGCCGTGGAGCGTCATCAACGACACCTTGTCCTCGCTGTCGGCGGCGTCATTGTCGGTCACCAGCGCGACGTGTTCGAGAAACGCGCCGAGCGAACCGAATTCCTCGATCGCCGCGACCAGTTCCTTCAGGTTTTCGAGCCGCCCGGGCGCTTCCGGCGAACGGTCGGCCTTGAGCATGGCGACGTACCCGGATTCCTCCAGCACCTGGCCGGCGAGCTCGCCGTGCGGAACCGCGCCGACCAAGCCGCGCCAGCGGTCGAAATCGCGCACCAGGGCCGCGAGCGTCGAGCGGACCTTGGGCTTCAGTTCGTCGGTGGCGACGAGGCGGCGCGCCGATTCGAGCAGCGGCAAGCCTTCGTTGCGGGCCAGCAGATGAACGGTTTGCAGCGTCGCCGGGCCGAGGCCGCGCCGGGGCACGTTGACGATCCGCTCGAAGGCGAGATCGTCGGCCGGCTGCGCGACTACGCGCAGGTAGGCGAGACCGTCGCGAATTTCGGCGCGCTCGTAGAACCGCATGCCGCCCACCACCCGGTAAGGGATCGCGAGCGAGACCAGCCTTTCCTCGAATTCGCGGGTCTGAAACGAGGCCCGCACCAGAATCGCCATGTCGTTGAGGGCATGGCCCCGGCCGTGGAGCGATTCGATTTCCTCGCACACGGCGCGGGCTTCCGCCTCGCCGTCCCAGACGCCGATGATGCGGATTTTTTCCCCGGCGTCGTCGGAATCGGTCCACAGCGTCTTGCCGAGCCGGCCGCGGTTGTGGGCGATCAGTCCGGACGCGGCGGCAAGGATGTGCGGCGTCGAGCGGTAGTTGCGTTCGAGCCGGACCACCCGGGCGCCGGGAAAATCGGCCTCGAAGCGGAGGATGTTGCCGATTTCGGCGCCGCGCCAGGAATAGATCGACTGGTCGTCATCGCCGACGCAGCAGAGGTTGCGGTGCTTCTGGGCGAGCAGACGCAGCCATAGGTACTGGGCCACGTTGCTGTCCTGGTATTCGTCGACCAGGAGATAGCGGAATTGCCGTTGATAGCGCGCCGCGATCTCCGGAACGGTGCGGAAGATTTCCAGATTGTGCAGCAAAAGGTCGCCGAAATCGGCCGCGTTGAGCGCCTTCAGCCGCTCCTGATAATCGGCGTAGATTTCGAGCGCGCGCCCGTCGGCCGCGCCGGCGCCTTCCGCCGACGAGACGCGCGCCGGAGTCAATCCGCGATCCTTCCAGCGCTGGATCACGGCGTTGAGCGCGCGCGCCGGCCAGCGCTTTTCATCGAGATGGCGCGCCTCGATCAGCTGCTTGAGCAGGCGGACCTGGTCGTCTTCGTCGAGGATCGTGTAATCCGAACGCAACCCGACCGCCTCGGCGTGCGCGCGCAATATCCGGGCGGCGAGCGCGTGAAACGTGCCGACCCACCAGCCTTCGACCGGACGGCCGAGGAGCCTTGCGACCCGTTCGCGCATTTCGCGCGCGGCCTTGTTGGTGAAGGTGACGGCGAGAATTTCGTTCGGGCGCGCCCGTCCCGACAGCAGGAGATAGGCGAGCCGCGTGGTCAGCACCCGGGTCTTGCCGGTGCCGGCGCCCGCAAGCACCAGCACCGGCCCTTCGGTCGCCTCCACCGCTTCGCGCTGGCTTGGGTTCAAGGGTTCGAGCAGCCGGGGCGGAACGGGCCTGGGCGGCGCGGCTGAGGTGTCCGCAGGTCGGGGCAAAGGCAGCGATTCGGCCATGGTCGCCTTATAGCACGCTCCGCTCCGCTACCCGCAAACGCCCGCAACCCGGCGTAAAGTGCCGAGTCCGGCCGGCCCTTTCGAGCCCATTCGTCCCATACTAGAATTGCTCGATTCTCCTTCCCTGACGAGGAAGATGGCATGACCTTCGCCCCCTCGATGCCGCCTGCGGCCGGCCGCGCCGTCGTCGTGGCCTTCATCGCCTCGCTTTTGGCGCCCGCCGCGTTCGCGGCCAGCGCGCCGGGTCCTTCGTCTTCCGGCGCCGCGCCGACATCGGCCGGCGATCCGACCAAGGCCGTCGTCGGGGTGCACGCCCTGGTGCCGCCCGAAGCGCGCAGTGCCCGCACCCTCGGCACCGAGCGCGACGGCAGCGGCATCCTGATCCGCGACGACAATCTGATCGTGACCATCGGCTATCTGTTGATGGAGGCGCACACGGTCGAGGTCATCGCCGCCGACGGCCGCCGGATTCCCGCCACCATCGTCGCCTACGACGCCGAAAGCGGTTTCGGCCTGGTGCGCCCGGTGCGCGCGCTCGAGGCGAGCCCGGTTCGGCTCGGCGATTCGGACGCGCTCAAGACCGCCGACCAGGTCATCGCCCTTTCGCGCGCGGGCGGTCAGGCGCTCGCCAGCGCGGCGCGGGTGATGTCGCGGCGGACGTTCGCGGGGTATTGGGAGTACCTGCTCGATAACGCCATTTTCACCGCGCCGCCGCATCCGACCTTCGGCGGGGCCGCGCTGCTCGCCGAGGACGGAAGCCTGGTCGGGGTCGGCTCGCTGTTCGTCAACGATTCGGCCGAAGCCGAAACCTTCTCGCCCGGCAACATGTTCGTGCCGATCAACGACTTGAAGCCGATCCTCGCCGAACTGGCCGCCCACGGCGGCCGGTCGAGCCCGCCCAAGCCTTGGCTCGGCGTCTATTCCGCCGAAACCCAGGGTCGGATCGTGGTGACCCGCGTCGCCGACGACAGCCCGGCCAAGAGCGCGGGCCTGCGGGCGGGCGATACCATCGTCGGCATCGACGGCCGCAAGGTGCAGAGCCTCGCCGACCTCTATCGCCGCGCCTGGGCGCTCGGCCCCGCCGGAGTCGACATTCCGCTCGACGTGCTGAAGGCGAGCGGGGACGAGGCGAAGATCGAGCGGGTGATGATCCGCTCCATCGACCGCTCGAAGTGGCTGAGAACGCACAAGGGATTCTGAACGCGACCGGCGTCAGCGGTCGTTTTCCTCTCCGGCCGCGTCGCTCTCGAACGCATAACCGGTTCCACGCACGGTGCGGATCACGTCCGCGCCGCCGAAGGCGTTCAGGGCCTTGCGCAGGCGCCGCACGTGGGCGTCGACCGTGCGCAATTCGACGTGAATGTCGCGGCCCCACACCCGGTCGAGAATCTGCTCGCGACCGAAGACCCGGCCGGGATTCTCCATCAGGACGCGCAACAACCGGAACTCGGTCGGCCCGAGGTGGATATCGCGCCCTTGCCGGGCAACCCGGTGGCGGGCGAGGTCGAGCCGCACGCCGCCCGCTTCGATCACTTCCGCGTCCGTTCCGGGGCTCGCGCCGGTCCGGCGCAGAACGGCCCGAATGCGGGCGGCGAGTTCGCCCGGCGAAAACGGTTTGACCACGTAATCGTCGGCGCCGCTTTCCAACCCTTCGATCCGATCGGTTTCCTCGCCGCGCGCGGTCACCATGATGATCGGCATCGCCCGGGTTGCGTCGCGACGGCGCAGGCGGCGGCAGACTTCGACACCCGACAAGCCGGGGATCATCCAATCCAGCACCACCAGATCGGGCGGATTCTGTTCGACCGCCGCCAGCGCGGCATCGCCATCGGACGCGATCGTCACCGCGAATCCGTCGCGCGCGAGGTTGTAACGGAGCAGCTCGGCCAGCGCGGGATCATCCTCGACTACCAGGATCGTCGGCGGCATGGGCCCCGCCCGTCAGCGCGGCGCCGGCTTGGACGCGGACGCCATGCCTTCGGCGAATTCGGCGTTCGGGGGGCGTTTGCTTTCGGGCGCGGCGCCGCTCACCAGGTAGATCACGTTTTCGGCGATGGTGGTGACATGATCGCCGATGCGCTCGACGTTCTTGGCCGCGAACAGCAGATGGGTGCAGGCGGTGATGTTGCGGGGATCTTCCATCATGTAGGTGAGCAGTTCGCGAAAGAGGCCGGTGTACATGGCATCCGCGTCCTGGTCGCTGCGGCGGACGTCGTGCGCGCGCGCGATGTCGCGCGAAAGATAGGCGTCGAGGGCGTTGCGCAGCATCTCCAGCACGAGCCGGCCGAGGCGCGCCACGGTTTCCGCCGGCGCCACCGACGGCGCCTGGGCCAGCGCCAGCGTGCGCTTGGCGATGTTGCGGGCGTAGTCGCCGATCCGTTCGATCGCGCCGCCGATCCGGAGCGCGGCGACCAGCATGCGCAGGTCGTCGGCCATCGGCTGGCGCAGCGCGATCATCTTGATCACATCTCGGTCGAGTTCCTGCTCCAGGGCGTCGATCCGCTCGTCGGCAGCGATGATCCGTTCCGCCTGCTCGACATCGCGGCGAAGCATGGCCTCGATGGCGGCGGCGAATTGGGCCTCGGCCAGGCCGCCCATTTCGGCGATAATCGCGTCGACTCGCTTGAGGTCCTGGTCGAAGGCCTTGACGATATGATCGGCCGTCATGAGGCGGTCTCCTTGCCGGTCCCGACCGTTCGCCGCCCGCGTCAGCCGAAGCGGCCGGTGATGTAACCCTGGGTGCGGGGCTCCCGGGGCGCGGTGAAGATGGCGTCGGTGGCGCCGTATTCTACCAGACGGCCGAGATACATGAACGCGGTATTGTCGGACACCCGCGCCGCCTGCTGCATGTTGTGGGTGACGAGAACGATGGTGTACGTCCCGCTCAGTTCGTCGATCAACTCCTCGATCCGCGCGGTGGCGATGGGATCGAGCGCGGAGCACGGCTCGTCCATCAGCAAAACCTCGGGATCGCCCGCGACCGCGCGGGCGATGCACAGGCGCTGCTGCTGGCCGCCCGACAGCCCGAGCGCATTGTCCGAAAGGCGATCCTTCACCTCGTTCCACAGCGCCGCCGCGTTGAGCGCGCGCTCGGCCGTTTCCGCCAGCACCCGGCGGTCCCGCACGCCATCGACGCGGAGCGGATAGATCACGTTTTCGAAGATCGACATCGGAAACGGATTGGGCTTTTGGAAGACCATGCCCATGCGTTTGCGAAGCGCGATCACGTCGGTATCGCGGGCGTAGATGTTGCGTCCGTCGACCCGGATTTCGCCCTCGATCTTGAGGCCGTCGATCAGGTCATTCATGCGGTTGACCGAGCGCAGCAGCGTGGATTTGCCGCAGCCCGAGGGTCCGATCAGGGCGGTAACCAGGCCGCGCTCGACCGCAAAGGAGACGTCGAACAACGCCTGACTCTCGCCGTACCAGAGATTGAAGCCGATCATTTCCAGGTTCTGCCCCTGGCCGCCCGACAGCGGATGGCTGACCGTGGGGCCGAATTGGTTCTCCGACTCCGCAATCATGACATTCATGAATAACTCTTTGAATCTAGTCGGATACGCACATCACGACAGGGGAAGAACCGTTTCCAGGGGGCGGAAGCCGCATCCTGCCGGATGAAAGCGACGGCCATGTGATCATCGCGTGACAGTTTGTTGACATTCGCGCCGATGGCGTTCGCGGCGGCGGCACCCGCGTCGAATCGGTTACGAGGTTCGCCCATTCGCCGCTCCCGGCGTCGCGACGGGAACGTAGACCGTGAAGCGGCTTCCCTTGCCGAGCTGACTTTCGATCGCCAGCCGGCCGCGATGGCGTCCGATAATGTGCTTGACGATGGCGAGTCCGAGTCCGGTGCTGCCAAGAGCCTTGGCGCGCGCCTTGTCGACCCGATAAAAGCGCTCGGTCAGGCGCGGCAGCGCGTCGTGGGGGATACCGTCGCCTTCGTCGGCCACGCATGCGGCGACACCGGGCACGCCGCGGTCGGGGATACGGTCGACCGCGCGCAATGTGACGGCGATGCGTCCGCCGGCGCGGCCATAGCGGATGGCGTTCTCGATCAGGTTGCGGAAGACTTGCGCCAGCTGATCGGCGTCGCCGAGAACCGGCGGCACATCGGCGGGACAATCCAATTCGAGGCTCGCGCCGGTTTCCTTGGCGCGCACCGAAAGAAGATCCATGGCGCCGCGGGCCACCTTGCCGAGGTCGACCGCGTCGCGGGGCGGAATACGTTCCTCGACCTCGACCCGCGACAACGACAGCAGATCGTCGATCAGCCGGGCCATGCGCGCGGCTTCGGTGTGCATGATGTCGAGAAAACGCCCGCGCGCCTCGGTGTCGTCCTTGGCCGGACCCTTGAGGGTTTCAATGAACCCGATCAGCGCCGCCAGCGGCGAGCGCAGTTCATGGGACGCATTGGCGATGAAATCGGCGCGCATCCGCTCGGCCATGCGGATAGCGGTCAGATCGTGCAAGGTGACGATCGCGGCGGGCTCGTCGGCACCGCGAACCCCGTCGCCGGCTATGGCGGCGGCAAACAGGCGATAGGTCGCCGCGCCGGGCACCGGAAGGAAAACCTCCGCCTCGCGCGCCGTCGCCCCCCGTAAAACGGCGTCGACCGCCTCCAGCCCCGCCGGATGACGCAAGGTCACAGCGAAATCGTTGCCGATCATCGGACCGACGGAAAGTTCGCGCGCCGCCCGGTTGGCCGCGATCACCGACCGCCGCGAATTCACCAGCAGCACCGGATCGGGCATGCCGTCGAGGATGGCGATAACGAGGCCGTGCATGGCCGAGAGGCTGCCAGAGTACGCCGCGCCCGGCAAGGCTTGGACGGCGGGGCTGGACTAGCGGGTCGGAATTCGTACAGACCTCCCGGCTTCGGCCGGACGAGGCTGCACGCCTTGCCGGGCGGCGAGCGCGCGAATGCGCGCGAGCGCCGGCGCGGGAAACGGCGCCGCCCGGCGGGCGGTCATGTCCATGTGCAGGCCGAGAAACTCGTAGCTGGCGGCGACCTCGCCGTCGGCGGCGCGGAACATGCGGGAAAATCCGTGCAACCGCTTGTTGTCGTGATCGAGGATTTCGGTTTCGATTCGCATGCTGTCGCCGACGCGAAGCTCGCGCCGGTAGACGACGTGGGATTCGACGACGAAGAACGATCCGTTCTCGTCGCGCCGGTATGCTTCGCCGATACCGAGGACGTCGAGCAGCTTGTCGGTGGCGTGATCGAACGCGAGCACGTAGTAAGCGACGTTCATGTGACCGTTGTAGTCGATCCATTCCGGCCGCACGGTTTCCTCGTGCGGCACGAGCGGTGGCGACGATTCGGGCGCGGTCAACGGCATTGCGACCTCTTTACCTTGGCGACCGCCGGATTATGACGACCGGATTCGCCGCCGCCCAGTGGCAAACGGTCAACCCCATGATCCGACACGGGCATTACCCCTTGCCCCGGCCGCAGCCTCGGTGCGATAAGCGGGGCGCGGCGGGGGTTAAAGCCTCCGCCGATGACCATGCAGACGCCATCTCCCGCCCTCCCCGACCCTTCCGCTTCCGACGCGCGCCCGCCCGCCATCAGCGTCGTGGTGCCGCTGCTCAACGAAGCGGAAAACGTGGCGCCACTCGTCGCCGAAATTGTCCGGGCGCTCGTCGGCCGACCCGGTACCGAAATCGTATGCGTGGACGACGGCTCCGCCGACGATACGGCCGAACGGGTGCGGGCGGCGATGGCGGCGACGCCTTCCCTGCGCTTGGTGCGCCATGCGCGCCGCGCGGGCCAGAGCGCGGCCATCGTCACCGGCGTGCGGTTCGCGCGCGGCGATATCGTCGTCACCATTGACGGCGATGGCCAGAACGATCCCGCCGACATCCCGCGCCTGCTCGACGCCTGGCTCGCCGAAGCCGAACGCGACACCCTGATGATCGTCGGCTGGCGCGCGCGGCGGCGCGATACCGCGATCAAGCGTCTTTCGTCCCGTATCGCCAATGCGGTGCGCGCGCGCGCGCTCGGCGACGAAACGCCCGACACCGGCTGCGGCCTGAAAGTCTTTTCGCGCGCGGCTTTTCTCGCCCTTCCCGCGTTTAACCACATGCACCGTTTTCTTCCTGCTCTCATGCGCCGCGCGGGTGGGCGTGTCCGATCCATTCCCGTCAACCATCGCCCGCGCCGGCGCGGGCGATCCAATTACGGAACCTGGGACCGGTTGTGGGCCGGATTGCTCGACCTCGCGGGGGTAGCGTGGCTTAACCGGCGGCGTCTTGTTGCCGACGCGCGCGAGGACTTGCGCCCGGGAGAATCGCGCCCGTGAGTTCCCGCCCCACCAGCGGTCGGCTCGTGCTGCGCAGCGCGGCCTTGTTCCTGTCGCTCGTCCTCGTCGGCGCGGCGCTGCACGTTTCGGGACTCGCGGGCATGCTCGACGAAAAATGGATCGATGCCTACGTGCGCGGCCAGGGCCTGCGCGGCGAAGCGTTGTTCGTCGCCGCGGGCGCCATGTTCGTTGCCGTCGGCCTCCCTCGCCAGGTCGTCGCCTTCCTCGCCGGTTATGCGTTCGGGTTCGCGATCGGTAGCGCGCTCGCGCTGCTCGCGGCCGCGCTTGGCTGCGTCGCGGCGTTCGCCTATGCGCGGCTGTTCGGACGCGAATTGGTGGCGGCGCGGTTTCCGGCACGGGTGCGCCGGATCGACGACTTTCTCGCCGAGCATCCGTTTACCATGACGCTACTGATCCGTTTTCTGCCGATCGGCAGCAACCTGATCACCAACCTTGCCGCCGGGGTGTCGCGCGTGCCGTTCGCGCCGTTCGTGGCCGGATCCGCCGTCGGCTACATCCCGCAAACCGTCGTGTTTGCGTTGGTCGGCAGCGGCGTCGCCGTCGATCTCGCCTCGCGCGTGATTTTGGGGGCGGTGCTGTTCGCGGCGTCGGGCGTGCTCGGCGTCTATCTCTACCGCCGCCATCACGGGACCAAGACCCTCGGCGACGAGCTGGAGCGCGATCTCGATCCCGATTCGGCCGACGCCGCGGGCGCGGACCGCAGGAACGGGGCAAAACCATGATGCCGCGCGGATCGTTTCCGGTGACCCTCGCTTGGGCGGGCGGTTGGCTCGCCGTGGTCGCGGCCGGAATAGCGCTGCGCCCGCACCTGCCGGTGGACGAAACCCGCTATCTCGCCGTCGCCTGGGAAATGTGGCGCGATCGCGGTTTTCTCGTGCCCCACCTCAACGGCGAGACCTACAGTCACAAGCCGCCGCTGCTGTTCTGGCTGATGCACCTCGGCTGGGGCATCTTCGGCGTCAACGACTGGACGCCGCGCTTGGTCGCACCGTTGTTCGGGCTTGGCACGCTCGTGCTCACGGCCGCGCTCGCGGCCCGCCTGTGGCCGGAAGACGCGCGCGCCGTGCGGCTCGCGCCCGCGCTTCTGTTCGGTTCCGCTTTTTTCGCCCTGTTCACCACTCTCACCATGTTTGATTTGATGCTCGCGTTTTTCGCGGTGCTCGGTCTGCTCGGCCTAGCGATCGCGGCCGAAGGCCGCTGGGGCCGCGGCATGGCGATATGCGGCATTGCGCTCGGTCTCGGCGTCCTCGCGAAAGGCCCCGCGATTCTTCTGCACGTTCTGCCCGCCGCCCTCGCCGCGCCCTGGTGGGCGCCCAATCTTGCTGGTGCGCGGCTTCCGCACTGGGGTCGGTGGTATGCCGGCGTTTTCGGCGCGGTGCTGCTCGGAGCGGCGATTGGGCTCGCCTGGGCGATCCCGGCGGCGATCGCCGGCGGGCCGGAGTTCGCCCGCGAGTTGTTTATCGGCCAATCGGCGGGGCGCATGGTCGAATCGTTCGCTCACAAGCGCCCGGTCTGGTGGTATGCCGCGTGGCTGCCCGTCCTGCTGCTGCCGTGGACGTTATGGCCGCTTCCTTGGCGCGCGGTCAGGCGCGCCGGATCCGCCGCCCCCATCGGCGGCGATGGCGGGATTCGCCTCACCCTGATCTGGCTCGCCGCCGCGTTCGTTGCGTTCTCGTTCATCAGCGGCAAGCAGCTGCATTATCTCCTGCCCGAGTTTCCGGCGCTCGCCCTGTTCGTCGCGCGGCTCGCGTCGGGTTCCGCCGCCGCGCCGGCGACAAGTCTTGGGCGGTTCGGGGCGGGGGCGCCGGCGCTCGTCCTCTTCGCCATCGCCTTCATCGCCGGTCTTCTGCCCATCCTGCCCGGAACCGGCAAGCTTCTCGCCAGGCTCGCCGGCGTCGAATTCTTCTGGATGGCGCTGCCGGCCCTCGCCGCGCTCATAACCGCGATATTCGCGTGGCGCCGGCGCCCGACCGCGCCCGAAACCACGGTCGGGACCGGCGCGGCCTTGATGGCGCTGCTGGTGGTCGCGGTGCATCTGGCGGCGCACCCGATGCTCGCCCAAGCGCACGATCTTTCCGCGACCGCCCGGCGCCTGAAGGCCTGGGAGGACGCCGGCGAGGCGATCGCCCATGTCGCCAAGTACCACGGCCAGTTCCATTTCGCCGGGCGCTTGGAAAAACCCATCGCCGTCATCGGTCTCAACGACAGGGACTCCGGCGATTGGCTCGCTGCCCACGCCCGGGGCAAGGTGGTTTCCTACCGCGACCGGCTGCCGTCCGCGGGCGAGCCCCAGCCGCTTTCAGCCGATCCGTTTCGCGACGGCTGGGTGGTGGTCTGGGACCGCGACCAGCTTGCCCGGCACCCCCGTTCGGTCTACCGCGATTAATAACCTTTCCCGAAATTGGCCGGCCTTTGCGCTTGACAGAGGGCCTCCGGCTCATTAAATCGCTGGCACTCGATATGGGTGAGTGCTAGCAGCACTTTAACCTATTGTAAACAAATGAACATCAAGGAGATTCGCCGATGAAGTTCAGGCCGTTGCACGACCGCGTTTTGGTAAAGCGGATCGAGCAGGAAGAACGGACCAAGGGCGGAATCATCATTCCCGATACCGCCAAGGAAAAGCCGATGGAAGGCCGCGTGATCGCCGCCGGCAGCGGCAGCCGCAGCGAGGACGGCAAGATCACGCCCCTCGACGTCAAGGCCGGGGACCGCATCCTGTTCGGCAAGTGGTCCGGCACCGAAGTCAAGATCGACGGCGACGAGCTGTTGATCATGAAGGAATCCGACATTCTCGGCATCGTCGAGGAAAGCAAGAAGAAGTAACTACGCGGAACTCGTTTCCGCGCGTCTCATTCCAAGGAGAACAGCCAATGCCTGCTAAGGACGTAAAATTCGGCATGGAAGCGCGCCAGCGCCTGTTGCGCGGCGTGGACATTCTGGCCGACGCCGTGAAGGTGACGCTCGGCCCCAAGGGCCGCAATGTCGTGCTCGAAAAATCTTTCGGCGCGCCGCGCATCACCAAGGACGGCGTGACGGTGGCCAAGGACATCGAGCTCGCCGACAAGTTCGAGAACATGGGCGCGCAGATGGTCAAGGAGGTCGCCTCCAAGACCAGCGACGAGGCCGGCGATGGCACCACCACCGCCACCGTTCTCGCCCAATCGATCGTGCGCGAAGGCGCCAAGGCGGTCGCCGCGGGCATGAACCCGATGGACCTGAAGCGCGGCATCGATCTCGCCGTCGAGGCGGTGGTCGAGGACGTGAAGAAGCGCGCGAAAAAGGTTTCGACCAGCGCCGAAGTCGCCCAAGTCGGCACCATTTCCGCCAACGTCGACCGCGAGATCGGCGACATGATCGCGCGGGCGATGGAAAAGGTCGGCAACGAGGGCGTCATCACGGTCGAAGAAGCCAAAGGCTTGACCACCGAGCTCGACGTGGTCGAAGGCATGCAGTTCGATCGCGGCTACACCTCGCCCTACTTCATCACCAACGCCGAAAAGATGACCTGCGAGATGGAGAATCCCTACATCCTGATCCACGAAAAGAAACTCTCGGGCCTTCAGCCTCTGCTCCCGGTTCTCGAATCGGTGGTGCAGTCGGGCCGTCCGCTGCTGATCATCGCCGAGGAAATCGAGGGCGAGGCGCTGGCGACACTGGTCGTCAACAAGTTGCGCGGCGGCCTCAAGGTCGCGGCGGTCAAGGCGCCCGGCTTCGGCGACCGGCGCAAGGCCATGCTCGAGGACATCGCCGTCCTCACCGCCGGCCAAGTGATTAGCGAAGACCTCGGCATAAAGCTCGAGAACGTCACCTTGCAGATGCTCGGCCAGGCGAAGAAAGTCTCCATCGACAAAGACGACACCACCATCGTCGAGGGCGCGGGCAAACGCAAAGACATCGAAGCCCGCTGCGGCCAGATCCGCGCGCAGATCGAGGAAACCACCTCCGACTACGACAAGGAGAAGCTCCAGGAGCGACTGGCGAAGCTCGCCGGCGGCGTGGCGGTGATCCGGGTCGGCGGCGCGACCGAGGTCGAGGTCAAGGAACGCAAGGACCGGGTCGACGACGCGCTGCACGCGACCCGCGCCGCGGTCGAGGAGGGCATCGTCGCCGGCGGCGGCGCGGCCCTGCTCTACGCCACCCGGGCGCTCGACAAGCTCAAGCCCGACAACGACGACCAGCGGACGGGCGTGGATATCGTCCGCCGTGCGCTGCAGGCCCCGGCCCGCCAGATCGCGGAAAACGCCGGCGTCGATGGCGCCGTGGTGGTCGGCAAGCTCCTCGAGAACAAGGACACCAACCTCGGCTTCGACGCCCAGGAAGGGAAATACGTGGACATGCTCAAGGCCGGCATCATCGATCCGGCCAAGGTTGTCCGCACCGCCCTTCAGGACGCGGCTTCCGTTGCCGGCCTGCTCGTCACCACCGAGGCGATGGTCGCCGAGCGGCCGGAAAAGAAGGCCCACTCGCACGGCGCCGGTCACGGCCCGGGCGACATGGGCGGCATGGGCGACTTCTAGGCCGTCCAGCGATTGCTCAAGGAGAAGCCGCCCGGCGACGGGCGGCTTCTTTATTTTGGCCCGCGTTGCCGCCCGGACTGGAACCCTTTAGGGTTTACGCGACTTTATTTTCGCCATGGGTTCCCATCTTCGCCTATTGCTGGAAGGCCCCGACCAAGCCGTCGTGCTGGGCGCGGCGGGCATTGCGTTCGTCCTGCTCGCGGCGCTCGGGCGCACGGCTGCCGGACCGCGCGCGCTGCCCGAAGCGACGATCATCTTCGGCTGGTCGGTCGCCGTCGCCGCGTTTCTCGTTCCGCACATTTTTTTCGGCGTCGGGTTTGCGGCGACGGGATGGTTCGTGTTCGGCGGCGGCGCGATCGCGCTGCTGTGGCTGGCCGCAAGGCGTGAGGCGCCCTTCGCCCCGATTCTGGCGCGCGCGGCCCTCGTCGCCCTGCCCTTGCTGCTGATCGCCGCCGCCCACCGCGCGTCCGAGTGGGACGAGTTTTCCCATTGGGCGGGTGCCGTGCGCTATCTGGTCGAAAAGAACGCCCTGCCGACCCGCGCCGATCCCGAGCACGGCCTGATATTCCCGGCCTATCCGTTCGCCTTTCCGATCTTGAGCGCGCTCGTTTCCCAAATTGCCGGGCGGTTTCACGAGGCGGCCGGGGCGGTCGCCAATGTCGTTCTGCTGCTCGGCTACGGCGCGCTCGCCGTCCGCCTCGCCGCCGTCGGGGCCGGGCGCGCGACGACCGGGCCGCACCCCGCCCCTTCCTTCGCCGCTTCCTGGACGGCGGCCGCCTTCGCCGTGGCGGCGGGAACGATCTTCAACCCGTCCTTCGTTCAAAAGATCGTGCTCACCAATTACGCCGACACCTCGACCGGGGTCGTGACCGCGTTCGCCGGCGTAATGGCGTGGTTCGCGGTCGAGGCGCTGGCGGAGAAACGCGACCGCGATGCCCGCGCGTTGGCCTGGCAATTCGGGCTTGCGGGCGCGCTGCTGGTCGCCATCAAGCAGGTCAATCTCGGCATATTGTTTCTCGTGGCCGCCTCCGCCGGCATCGTCGCACTCCGCGATCCAACGGTAAAACCGAAAAAACTACTTTCTCTCGTGCCTGCGGCGGTGGCACCACCGATCCTGATGTATCTCTTGTGGCGCCATCATGTTACCGCGTCTCTCGGCGGAACCGGCGAATTCACGCTCATGCCCGTGTCGCAATGGATGTTCGGCGAGGCGCCGGCAATCCTGTGGCGCATGGCCACCATCGCCGCCAAGAAGGGCGTCTACTTCGGCTTGATGGCGGTCGCGGTGGGCTTCGCCCTGCGCGCGCTTTGGCGCTGCCGCAGCGGCCTCGACCGGCTCGCCTTGATCGTCGCCCTGCCGTTTCTCGGCTACAACGCCTTTCTGCTGTTCGCCTATGTTGCCATCTTCGGCGCGGGCGAGGGGACCCGCGCCGCGTCGTTCTGGCGCTACAACATGCATCTTTCGCTCCTCGGCGCCGCGTTCTTCGCGTATCTCGCCGGCACCCTGTGGCGGCGATTCCGCGCCGACCGGCCGTTGCCGCGCCCGATCGGAACCGGCGTCCTCGCGCTCGTGGTTGCGTTGCCGATCGCGCTCGCGCCCAAGCTGCGCTTCGACCTGGAACCGCCGAAGCCGCACTACCGCGCCGTCGCCGAGGCGCTCAACGGCGTGGTGCCGCGCGAGGCGCGGTTGCTGGTGTTCGATGTCGGGGGCAGCGGGGAATCGGGCGTCATGACGTTCTACCATCTGCGCCGGGCCGACCGCCGGCTTGGCTACGTTTCCGCTTTTCATGGAGTGGACATGGCGAAGGCGAGAACGTTGTTCGCCGACAATCCGCCGGATTTCGTTTTGGTCCATTCCGGCGCCGAACTTGCCGCCGCCGCGACCGGCCTGACTTTACGCGAAGACGAATCCGTTCTGTTGCGCCGCGCCGACGGAGCTTGGGCCATTGCCCGACGGTGGCCCTATCCCAACCCAAAAGACGGCCGGCCATGATTCCCATCCTCGACGTCGTCCTGCCGGTGTTCGCGATCATTCTCGCCGGGTACGCCGCCGGGCGCATGGGCTGGCTCGGCGAGGCGAGTTCCGACGCCCTCAACCGCTTCGTCTACTATTGCGCGCTCCCCGCCCTGTTCTTCGGATCCCTCGCCCGCATCGAACCGGCGCGGATATTCGATCCGGCGTTCCTCGCCGCCTACACCGGCGGGCAATTGGCGGTTTTCGTCGCCGCGTTCGCGAGCGCCCGCCTCCTGTTCAAGAATTCCCCGGCCGAAGCCAGCCTGTTCGCCATGGGCGGCATTTTCGCCAACAGCGGCTACATGGGGGTTCCGCTCGCGCTGGTCGCTTTCGGCGCGGACGGCATACCGCCAACCATTGTCGCCACCGTGTTCATGAGCATGATCTTCATCGCGCTCGTGACGATCCTGATCGAGACCGATCCCCGCCGGCGGGCGGGCGGAGCCCGGGTCGTCCGCGACGCCGCCCGCGCGGTTTTTCAGAGCCCGCTGGTGATGTCCGCCTTGGTCGGCATGCTGTGGTCGTTGGCCGGCGTCGGCCTGCCCAAGCCGGTCGCGACGTTTTTCGATCTGCTCGGCGCGGCGGCGGGCCCCTGCGCGCTGTTCGCCATCGGCCTCTTTCTGGTCGGCAAGCCGATCCGGCAGGATTTGGGCGAGGTCGGCGCGATGGTCGCGATCAAGCTCGCCGTCCATCCGTTGGTCACTTGGGCGCTTGCCTTTCACGTCTTCGCGGTCGAAACGACGTGGGCGACGGTTGCGGTGGTGATGGCGGCGTTGCCGGCGGGCGCCAATTGCTTCGTTGTCGCCCAACGTTACGGTGTATACGTGCAGCGAGCTTCGAGCGGAATATTGTTGTCCACCGCCCTGTCCGTGGTGACGGTATCGATCCTGTTTTCGCTCTGGATCGCGAACTGAACCGTCCGCGCGCCATGAAAAACCCCCGCGTGGATTTCACGCGGGGGTCGGTTAAGCGAGCGCGTTACCGCCGCCGGGTTTCGGCCAACGCGTCTTTCTCGTCCAAGTCGATATCGGGGAAAGCGGTCGCCGGCCCCTGGCCGTTGTTGACCAGGAAGCGGCGATGCTGCTCGTAGGCGTCGCGCTCGACCGTGTAACGATCGAGCGCGCTTTCGGTCGCGGCGTTGATGGCGTCTTTCTTGTCGGCATAACCCACGCCGGCGTCGGCGGCCTTAAGCGCGAGCGGCGCGGGATTGGCCAGTCCGACCAGAATATCGCCGGTGGCATCGCGCAGATTGCTCGGCCCGAAGATCGGCAACACGATGTGCGGCCCGGGCGCGATGCCGTTGGCGCCCATGGCTTGGCCCAGGTCCTCGCGCCGCTGCTTCAGCCCGGCGTCGGTCGCCGGATCGCCGATGCCGCCGATGCCGGCGAAGGTGTTGATGAAGAAGCGCCGGGTCGCGACCGAAGCGTTGTCGGTATCGCCCTGCAACAGGCTCGATCCCGCGGTCAGCGGTTCGCTCAAATTGGAAAAGACGTTGGAGATCGCCTTTTGCATGTCGGTCGGCGTCACCGCCCGATAACCCTCGACCAACGGATCGAGAATCCCTTTGCGCAAGGCCGCGTTGAATTCGGAGGTCACCCGGTTGACGGATTCGAGCGGATCGTCGGTCGCGACCGGATCGCTCGCGTATGCCGGAGCGCCCGCCAGGACGCCCCAGCCAAGGACAGCCGTAGCCAGGATCACGGTGCGCCGCCGGCGCCGGGTTGGAACACGCATGACGGAATTCTCCCTGTCCGTTCCAATTCGATGCGCGGAAGACTAGCAAATCCCGACGCCGCCGGATATCGCCACCAACTGTCCGTTAGCGTTATGAAAAACAACGATAATTTTCCGAGGGTGCGCCGGAAGGCTATTTGTTATCCCCGGCGATCGCCCGGCAGACGGCGTCCGTCACCTCGCGGGTGGTCGCGCGCCCGCCGAGGTCGGGGGGAAGAAATTTGCCTTCACCGGTCGTGCGCTCGATTGCGCGCATCAGGCGCGCGGACGCCGCCTTTTCGCCGAGATGGTCGAGCATCATCGCCGCGGTCCAGAACGATCCGAGCGGATTGGCGATCCCTTTGCCGACAATGTCGAAGGCCGAGCCGTGAATCGGCTCGAACATGGACGGGAACTTGCCCTCGGGGTTGAGGTTCGCGGTCGGCGCGATGCCAAGGCTGCCGCTGAGGGCGGCGGCGAGATCGCTGAGCACGTCGGCGTGCAGGTTGGTGGCAACGACGACATCAATCGTTTCCGGCTTCAGCACCATGCGCGTGGTCATGGCGTCGACCAGCATCTTGTCGACCGCGACATCGGGATAATCGCCCTTGAGCCCGGCGAGCACGTCGTCCCACAGCACCATGCCGTGGCGTTGCGCGTTCGACTTGGTGACCACGGTCAGGCGCTTGCGCGGGCGGGAGCGTGCCAATCCGAAGGCAAAGCGCATGATCCGCTCGACGCCGGTCCGGGTGAACACCGCGACGTCAAGGCCGACCTCTTCGGGCAGGCCGCGATGCACGCGCCCGCCGGCGCCCGAGTACTCGCCCTCGGTGTTCTCGCGCACGATGATCCAATCGAGGTCCGAAGGATTTGCCGCCCGCAACGGTCCCATAATGCCGGGCAGAAGCCGCGCGGGGCGGACGTTGGCGTATTGGTCGAACCCCTGGCAAATGGCGAGACGCAGGCCCCACAAGGTAACGTGGTCGGGCAACTCCGGATCGCCGACCGCGCCGAAATAGATCGCGTCCGCGCCTTTCAGCAGGTCGAGCCCGTTTTCGGGCATCATCCGACCGTGGCGGCGGTAATAGTCCGAGCCCCAGGGCAGATGCTCGATCGCCAGGCGAAAACCGCCGTCGCGCTTTTCCAGGGCGCGTAAAACTTCGAGTCCCGCGCCAATCACCTCGGTTCCGATGCCGTCGCCGGGTATGGCGGCGATCCGGTATTCCCGCATATAATATCTCCTTCGTTTGGAACCGCGACGACCTTGCGGTCCAATGTGCCGCCGAATGCGGCGCGCGTAACACACCTGCCAGAAGCGGCCCGTTCAAGCAACCGGAACCCGATTTCGCGCGCGGTAACGCGTGAAGGATTTAGGCGCACGCACCATGCACGCGCCGACGAAAGGCACCATTCACGATCCCGCCTGGCGCGCCTTTGCCGCCTGGTGCCGTCGGCTTGCGCTCCGTCCCCTGCCCGCGCACCCGTGGACGGTGGGGGCGTTTCTTCTCTGGTGCGACGAACGGCCGGGCGCGGTCGCCGTGACCGAAGCGGTCGGCGCCATCGCCGCCGTGCATATCCGGCGCGGCTACGATCGGCCCGAGCGCCATCTCATCGTCCGGCGCACGCTGGCCGCGCTGGCGCGCCGGCACGGCATCATATCCACGACAACCGTGCCGATCCGATCGGAAAATACCGCCGCCGTCAAAGCTCGATCGCACAAACCCGTTCCGCCGCAGTCGCCCCGGGTTCTTCGCTCCCGGCCCAAGCTGGTCGCGCGCCGCGATTACCACGTGCATTGACGGTCAACGGACTTCAAGAGCGTGCGCGAAGCGCGCTTCCTCGATCGTGCGCCCGTCCCGCTCGCGCAGCAAAACGACTTCGGAACGATAGACTCCCGCCGGCCACGCGGCGATTTTCCGCCGCAGCCCGGCATACACGAACCGCCGCGCCTGGGTCTTTTCGACGGTGGTGGTGTTATCCGTCAAAGTCTCCCCCGCCGGGCCAAACAGGCGAACGCGGATACGATCTCCCGGCTCGACCCAATAGATGTCGGCCCAAGCAACCAGCGCGGGCGCGGCGGCGCTCAGGGTCGTCTCCCGGTGCAGACCGCGGCGGGTGGCGGCCGCGTCGGGGGCCGCGCCCGCGATCCCGCCGTTGTAGATCGCGCTTGGCCGATAAGGTTCGAGCGCCGTAAGGGCGCCTCCGCTCCAGAGCGGGCGGACGCCCAGCCCGCACGTCGCCCCGCCCGGCTCGACGCCGC